>NZ_JBEORS010000018.1:0-133348 GCF_040302405.1 Streptomyces sp. NPDC126503 | reverse complement strand
GTTGGAGGAGGCGGGGGAGCGGGCCGCGACGGAGCGGCGCCATCTGGCGTACTACCGCGAACTCGCCCGCACCACCGACCCCCACCTGCGCGGCCACGGCCAGGTCGAGGCCATGGCCCGCCTCGACGCCGAGTACGGCAACCTGCGCACCGCCCTGCGCCGGGCCGTCGACGCCCGCGAGGAGGACGAGGCCCTGGTGCTCGTCCACTCCCTCCTCTGGTACTGGCAGATGCGCGACCTGCGCACCGACGCCCTGCACGGGGCGCGGGCGGCCGCCGCGCTCGGACCCGACCCGTTCGCGCCGCCCGCCGCCCCCGTCGTACCCCTGCACGAGCCGTGCACGGCCGCGCCGCCGCCGCTCTCCGACGAACAGCGCTGGGAGGCCCGGCGCGGGGTGCGGCTCGTGGAACTGCTCAACATGGACCACGACACCGGCCGCTGGACCACCCCCGAGGGCGTGCGCAGGCTCCGCGAGATGACCGCCGTCTACCGGCCGGGCCTGCCGCAGACCTGCCGCCTCCCCGGCTCCTTCGCCGTCTTCGCGGTCCTCCTCATCGGCGAGGCCGGCCGGCTGCGCGAGATCCTCGACACGACCGTCGAGGCCTGCCGCCGCCACGGCTACGAGTGGGAGCTGGCCAACGCCCTCCAGCAACGGGCCAACATGTTCGCCAACCGGGCCGACCTGGCGGCCGAGGCGAGCGCCGACGCCGACGAGAGCCTGAAGATCTTCGAACGCCTCGGGGACGCCTGGGGCGCCGCGGAGGCGCTCTCCTCGCGTGCCGAGGCCCACGAACGCCTGCTCCGCTTCGAACAGGCCGGCGAGGACTTCGCCGCCGCCATCGGCCACGCGGCGAAGATCGGCGCCCAGTCCCAGATGGCCCTGCTCCGCGCCCGCTACGCCGACATCCTCATCGAGACCGGGCGGACGGCGGAAGGGGAGGCGATCCTGCGCGAGATCCTCGCCGGCGAGCACGGGCGCGGCCACGAACCCATTCTGGGCGCCCGCCTGTTCCTCGCCCTGGCCCTCGGCCGCTCCGGGAGACTCGCGGAGGCACGGGAGCATCTGCACGCCCTGCGCGCCGAATTCGGCTCCGCGACCCTCTCCCTCTTCGAGGGCTTCACCCTCGGCTGCCTGAGCTGGCTGGACAACCTGGAAGGGCGGTACGCCTCCGCGCTCGACCTGGCCGTGGAGGCGTACGGGCGCTCCCTGGACTCCCTGTCGATGATGGTCGCCCCGCAGATGCCCGCCGTCCACGCGGTCGCCGCCGCCTGGGCACTCGCCGGCCTCGGCGGCCCGGAGACCCGGGTGGGCGCGGTGCTCCTCGGCGCCCGCGCCGGCCTGCTGCCCGAGGGCCACCGGTCGCCCTCCCTGGAGCGGGAGAACCTGGAGAAGGCTACGGACCTGTGCCGGAGCGTCCTCGGCGAGGACGACTTCACGGCCGCGTACGCCGAGGGCGACGGACTCTCCATGGAAGAGGCCGCCGCCCTGCTCGGACGCGCCGCCGACGCGATCAGAGCACGCGCCGAGTCCTGAACCCCCCGCGATCCCCCGGTGTCAGGTCTTCTTCCGGAACTTGGACACCGCGAGCGGCGCCGTGACGAGGGTGATGACCAGCGCCCAGCCGAGCGTCATCCACACCGCGTGGGCGACCGGACCGCCGTTGATCAGGTTGCGGGCGGCGTCGGCGAGGTTCGACAGCGGGTTGTAGTCCGTGAAGGTCTCCAGCCAGCCCGGCATGGAGGTCGTCGGCGCGAAGATCGACGAGCCGAACTGGAGCGGCATCAGGACCAGCATGGCCATGCCCTGGACCGCCTGGGCCGTCTTCAGGGTGAGCCCCAGCAGGATGAAGATCCACATCAGCGAGGCTCCGAAGACCATCGACAGGCCAATCGCGGCCAGCAGGTGCAGGAACGAGGTGTGGATCTCCAGGCCGAGCAGGAAGCCCATGCCGAGCAGGATCGCGGTGGCGATCAGCATCCGGCCGACCTCCACGACGATCTTGGCGATCAGGACGGAGGACCGGGCGATCGGCATCGTCCGGAACCGGTCCATGACCCCCTTCTTGAAGTCGTCGTTGATGCCGACGCCCACGGCCATCGCGATGTTCATGCCCATCATCGCCATCAGGCCCGGCGTCACGTAGTTCACGTAGACGTCGTTGTTGCCCTTGCCGGCGATGGCGCCGCCGAAGACGTACACGAACAGCAGGATGAAGATGACGGGCATCATCACGGCGTCGAACATCGACTCCGGGTCCTGCTTGATCTGGAGCGCGTTGCGCCGGGCCAGGGCCCCGATGTGGCGGAGGTTGGCCCGCAGGCCGATGCGGCCCTCGTCCTCGGCGGCGGGCCGGGCCGGAGTGCGCACCGGCGCGCCGGCGGGGGACTTGGTGACGGTGGTCGTGCTCATGCGGCGACCTCCTCGCTGATCGTGTCGGACGAGGCGGAAGCGGAGGTCCGCTGGCCCGTGATGGCCAGGAACACCTCGTCCAGGCTGGGCAGATGGGTGCCGATGTGGGCGATGCCGAAGCCGCGCGCGCCGAGCAGGGCGACGACGGCGGTCAGCTGCTGATCGGTGAGGATGGGCACGTGGAGCGCGCCCTCGTCCGGTACGACGGTGGCGCCGGCGACCCCGTCGAGCCCGGTCTCGCGGAGCGCGGCGGCCATCGCGGGCACCTGGGCCGGGTCGGCCGGCCGGATCGTCAGGGTGCGGCCGCCGACCTTCGCCTTCAGCTCGTCCACTCCGCCCTTGGCGATGACCTTGCCGCGGTCGACCACGGTCAGCTCGCTCGCGAGCTGTTCCGCCTCCTCCATGTACTGGGTGGTCAGCAGAACGGTCACGCCCTCCGCGACCATCCGCCGGACCTCGTCCCACACCTCGTTGCGGGTGCGGGGGTCGAGACCGGTGGTCGGCTCGTCCAGATACAGGACGGCGGGCCGGCCGATCATCGAGGCGGCCAGGTCGAGACGGCGCCGCATGCCGCCGGAGTAGGTCATCGCGGGCCGCTTGGCGGCGTCGGTGAGGGAGAAGCGCTCCAGCATCTCGTCGGCCCGGCGGCGGGCGTCGGCGCGCGAGAGGTCGAGCAGCCGCCCGATCATGTACAGGTTCTCCCAGCCGGACAGCTTCTCGTCGACCGAGGCGTACTGGCCGGTCAGGCCGATGGTGCGGCGCAGCTGCCGGGGCTGGCGCACCACGTCGTACCCGGCGACGGTCGCGGTCCCGGCGTCCGGGACGAGGAGGGTGGACAGACAGCGGACGAGGGTGGTCTTCCCGGCGCCGTTCGGCCCGAGGACCCCGAGGACGGTGCCCTCCCGGACGTCCAGGTCGACCCCGTCCAGGGCCTTCGTCGCGCCGAAGTGCTTCACGAGGCCCCGTACCTCGACGGCGTTGGTGTGTGATCGCGTCATGTCCCCCATGGAACAGGCACCCACCGACAGGCCCCCGACAAACGACCGACAGCGGTCCCCACGGCTCCCGACGCCGCCGACGAACGACCGACAGCGGCCCCGTGGCCTGCGAGGACCCGCCGACACGGCCGACAGCCCGCCGGCGAGGGCCGGCGGGCTGTCGGAGGGGCGGAATCAGTGGAAGGTGTGCTCCTCGGCGGGGAACGCCCCGCCGGCGACGTCCTCGGCGAAGGCGCGGGCCGCGTCCCCGAGCGTCGCGCGCAGATCGGCGTACTGCTTGGTGAACCGGGGCACCTTGCCACCGGTCAGGCCCGCCATGTCGGTCCAGACGAGGACCTGTGCGTCGGTGTCCGGACCCGCGCCGATGCCGATGGTCGGAATCTGCAGCGAGCGCGTGACCTCGGCGGCCAGCTCGGCCGGGACCAGCTCCAGGACCACCGCGAACGCGCCGGCGTCCTGGGCCGCCTTGGCGTCACGGAGCAGCTGGTGCGCGGCCTCGTCGGAGCGGCCCTGGACCCGGTACCCCATGGTGTTCACGGACTGCGGGGTGAGGCCCAGGTGGGACATGACCGGGATGCCGGCCTGCACGAGCAGCTCGGTCTGCGGCAGCGAACGCTCGCCGCCCTCCAGCTTGATCGCGCCGACACCGCTCTCCTTGACCAGCCGGGTGGCGTTGCGCAGGGCCTGCACGGGCCCTTCCTGGTACGAACCGAAGGGGAGGTCGCCGACGACGAGGGCGCGCCGGGTGCCCCGGACGACGGCGGCGGACAGGAGGGCCATCTCGTCCATCGTGACGGGCACGGTGGTGTCGTAACCGAGGTGACAGTTGCCCATGGAGTCGCCGACGAGGATCACCGGGATGCCGGCCTCGTCGAAGACGGAGGCGGTCATCGCGTCGTAGGCGGTGAGCATGGGCCACTTCTCGCCGCGGAGCTTGGCGGCGGCGATGTCGTGGACGGTGATACGGCGGGTGCCCTTCCCCCCGTACAGCGCCTTGCTGCTGTCGGCGGGCGGTTTCTGGGCAGCCTGAAGCGTCATGGTGCACGGCTCCTTGTGTCATCTCGAGGCGCCCTGACGGCGTCCCCGGACCACGTCCATGGTGGCACTAGGTCGGCCGGGCGGGAAAGTGGGCCGGAGTGGCGCTGTTCACACCCGCGACACACTGTGCCCCGCGCCGGCGGTGGGGCGGGTCCGGCGGGGCGGGGGGACGGAGGGGTACGAATGTGCGGGTTCTGTCACAGCCGCCAGGACCGCGCCACCTGCAGGAACCCCGGCGCGGGGGTGTGTCGTCCCTGGGGGAGTACGACGGTCCCGGAGATCCCCTAGGGTCGACGTCGGGTCACGGAGTACGACGCAGTAGGCAGTACGACGCCGCCGGCACGCCCGGCGGCAAGGCAGTGAGGACGGGCGATGGCGCGGGTGGACATGACGGGGACCGACGGACGCGGCGGAGGAAGCGGGCGCCCCGGCTTCCGGTCCGGCTCCGGGACCCGCTCCCGGGCCCTCCTGGACCGGCTGCGCCACGACCGCGGGATCTGGCGCCGCGGCGTCCTCCTGGCCCTCACCGCGCTCGTGCTCACCTTCCTGATGGTCTTCCACGCCGAGATCCCCAACCGGGTCGGCAACCTCGGCAGCCTCACCGAGACGTTCCTGCCCTGGATCGGCCTCTTCCTGCCGGTCCTCCTCGTCCTCGCGCTGCTGCGCCGCTCCGCGACCGCGCTGATCGCGCTGCTGCTCCCCGTGGCGGTCTGGCTGAATCTTTTCGGCGGGCTCGTCGCCGACAAGTCGGCGGGGGGCGGCGACCTGACCGTCGCGACCCACAACGTGAACGCCGACAACCCGGATCCCGAGGGCACCGCCCGCCGCCTCGCCGCCTCCGGAGCCGACGTGCTGGCCCTGGAGGAGCTGAAGGGCGACATGGTCCCCGTCTACGAGCGGGTCCTCGCCGAGGCCTACCCGCACCACTCCGTGCAGGGCACGGTCGGCCTGTGGAGCAAGCTGCCGCTGCGCGGCGCCGAGCCGGTCGACATCCACATGGGCTGGACCCGCGCCATGCGGGCCGAGGTCATGACCCCCAAGGGCGCGGTCCGGGTGTACGTCGCCCACCTCCCCTCCGTGCGGGTCAAGCTGAACGCGGGCTTCACCGCCAACCAGCGCGACACCAGCGCCAACGCCCTGGGCGAGGCCATCGCGGCCGACCGGGGCGAGCGGGTCGTCCTCCTCGGCGACCTCAACGGCACCATGAACGACCGGGCGCTCAACGCGGTCACCTCGCAGATGCGGTCCACGCAGGGCGCGGCGGGCGACGGCTTCGGCTTCAGCTGGCCGGCCTCGTTCCCGATGGCCCGGATCGACCAGATCATGGTGCGGGGCGGCGAGCCGATGGCTTCCTGGACGCTTCCGGAGACGATGAGCGACCACCTCCCGGTCGCCGCGCGCATCGGTTTCTGAACCCGAGGGGCGGTGGCACCGCTTCGGACCGGTGCCACCGGTCCGAAACCTCCCCTTCATCCCCCGGAAGCCGACGGGAACATCTCCCCTGGGAGACTTTGTTCCGTCAAAGAACTTACTTCCGGAAAGGCCCCCTCCGCTCATGCCCTTGGCCCTGCTCGCGCTCGCCGTCTCCGCCTTTGGCATCGGCACCACCGAATTCGTGATGATGGGCCTCCTGCCCAACGTCGCCGACGACCTCGGCACCTCCGTCCCCACCGCCGGCCACCTCGTCTCGGCCTACGCCCTCGGCGTGGTCGCCGGCGCCCCGCTGCTCACCGCCCTCGGCTCCCGCGTCCCGCGCAAGCGGATGCTCCTGCTCCTGATGGCGCTGTTCACCGTCGGCAACCTCGCCTCCGCCCTCGCGCCCGGCTTCGGCTGGCTCGTCGCGGGCCGGGTCCTCGCCGGGCTCCCGCACGGAGCCTTCTTCGGCGTCGGTGCCGTCGTCGCCGCCCGGCTCGTCCGCGAGGACAGGCAGGCGCGGGCGGTCGCCACGATGTTCCTCGGCCTGACCGTCGCCAACATCCTCGGCGTACCGGCCGCCACCCTCCTCGGGCAGCACCTCGGCTGGCGGGCCACCTTCCTCGTCGTCACCGTGATCGGCCTGGTCGCCCTCGCCGCGCTCGCCCGCCTCGTGCCGCACGTGCCCGTGGACGAGCAGCAGGGCCTCGGCCGCGAGCTGCGCGCCCTGCGCCGCCCGCAGGTCCTGCTGGGCCTGCTCACCGCGGTCTTCGGCTTCGCCGGGGTCTTCGCGGTCTACTCGTACCTCGCCTCGATGACGACCGAGGTCATGGGCTTCGGCGAGTCCACCGTCACGGTCGTCCTCGCCCTCTTCGGCATCGGCATGACCGGCGGGGCACTCGCCGCCGGACCGCTCACCGACCGCGCGCTGCGCCCGACGCTCTACGGCTCGCTGGCCGCCCTCGCGCTCACCCTGGTCGCCTTCCGCTTCACCGTGCACGTGCCCTGGCTGGCCCTGGCCACGGTGGTCGTCCTCGGTGCGGTCGGGTTCATGACCACCACCCCGCTCCAGATGCTGGTCATGAACAAGGCCAAGGACGCCCCGACCCTCGCCTCGGCCTCCAACCACTCCGCCTTCAACCTCGCCAACGCGGGCGGTGCCTGGGCGGGCGGCGCGGCGATCGCCTCCGGCTGGGGCTGGACCTCCCCGACCCTCGTCGGCGCGGGCCTCGCCGCCGTGGGCCTCGCGGTCGCGGTCCTCGCCGGGGTGCTCGACCGTACGCCCTCCCGGGCCGACAGCGGGTCCCGCGTGGTCACGGGAAGCCCCCTCGGCACCGCCGAGCCGGAGACGGCCGGGACCTCGTCCAGGGCCTAGGCAGGACCGTCGGGCGCCGGTGAGCCCCGGGCCCTACGCCTCCGTCCCCGACCGCGCGGTGGCCTCCTGCCAGCGGTTGGTGACCGGCAGGCGCCGGTCCTTGCCGAAGCCCTTCGCCGAGATCTTGGTGCCCGGCGGGTACTGGCGCCGCTTGTACTCGGCGGTGTCCACCATCCGCAGCGTCCGCGCGACCAGCTCCTCGTCGAAACCGGCCGCCACGATCGCGTCCTTGCCCTGGTCCCCGTCCACGTACAGGGCCAGGATCCGGTCGAGGACCCCGTAGTCCGGCAGCGAGTCCGTGTCGACCTGCCCCGGGCGCAGCTCCGCGCTCGGCGGCTTCGTGATCGAGTTCTCCGGGATCGGCGGGACCTGGCCGCGCTCCTCGGCCGCCCGGTTCCGCCAGCGCGCGAGGCGGAAGACGTCCGACTTGTACACGTCCTTGATCGGGCCGTAGGCGCCGACCGCGTCCCCGTAGAGCGTGGAGTAGCCGACGGCCAGCTCCGACTTGTTGCCGGGCGCGAGGACGAGGTGGCCCTCCTGGTTGGAGAGCGCCATCAGGGTCGTGCCGCGCAGCCGTGCCTGGAGGTTCTCCTCCGCGAGTCCGGTCAGGCCCAGCGACCCCATGAAGGCGTCGAACATCGGCTCGATCGACACGGTGCGGAAGTGCAGACCGGTGCGCCGGGCCAGCTCCGCCGCGTCCCCGCGCGAGTGCTCCGAGGAGTACGCGGACGGCATCGAGACCCCGTACACGTGCGAGGCGCCGAGCGCGTCGCAGGCGATCGCCGCCACGAGCGAGGAGTCGATGCCCCCGGAGAGGCCGACCAGCACCGAGCGGAAACCGTTCTTCGCCACGTACGCGCGCAGCCCGATGACGAGTGCCGAGTAGACCTCCTCGTCGTCGTCCAGGCGGTGCGCGTACCCGCCCGTCAGCTCCGGCTCGTACGCGGGCAGCGGCTCCCCGGCCGGCCCCGCCAGGACCACCCGGTCGATCCGCAGCCCGTCGTCCACCGTGCCCTCCGGCGCCTCCGGATCCGCCGCGGGCAGCTCCAGGTCGAGGATCACGCTCCCCTCGACGAACTGCGGGGCCCGCGCGATCACCTCGCCCGCCGCGTCCACGACGAGGGAGTCCCCGTCGAAGACCAGCTCGTCCTGCCCGCCGGTCGACGCCAGGTAGGCGGTCGTGCACCCGGCCTCCCGCGCCCGGCGACGGACCAGATCCAGCCGCGTGTCGTCCTTGTTCCGCTCGTACGGAGAGGCGTTCACCGACAGGAGCAGCCCGGCCCCCGCGCTGCGCGCCGCCGGGACCCTGCCCCCCTCCTGCCACAGGTCCTCGCAGATCGCGAGGGCCACGTCGACGCCGTGGACGCGGAGGACCGGCAGGGTGTCGCCCCGCACGAAGTAGCGGTACTCGTCGAAGACGCCGTAGTTGGGCAGGTGGTGCTTGGCGAAGCGCAGCACCACCTCGCCGCGGTGGAGCACGGCGGCGGCGTTCTCCGGCGACCCGGCGGGCCTGCCGAGCCGGGGCTCGGCCCGCTCGGAACGGTCCAGGTAGCCGACGACGACCGGCAGCTCCCCGAACCCCTCCTCCGCGAGCCGCCGGGCGAGCCCGGCGAGGGCCGCGCGGGAGGCCTCCACGAAGGAGGGGCGCAGGGCCAGGTCCTCGACGGGGTAACCGGTCAGCGCCATCTCGGGGAACGCGACGAGATGCGCGCCCTGCCCGGCGGCGTGCCGGGTCCAGTGGAGGACCGCCTCGGCGTTCCCGGCGATGTCTCCGACGGTCGAGTCGATCTGATTCAGGGCGAGGCGTAGTTGAGGCACGCGGCCAGTCTAATCGTCAATTCGACGCTATGTCCTGCGGACGGCTGTGGGGGGCTCCCCGGGGTCGGTCGGGGCCGGGGGCCTGTCGGTCCGTCCCGGTGGGTCCGGCGGACGCTTCCGCAGCCTCCGGCCCGGCACGGCTGGGGCCCACGGCTCCGGCTCCCGTACGGCTCCGGGCCTGCGCGGCTGTGAACCCCGTACGCCTTCCGCCCCGAGGGCCCCGGCTCGTGCGCGCTCCCGCCCTCGTACGGCTCCGGTGCCTCCGCCCGCCCGAGAGGCCCCCGCCCCTCCGGGCCCCGCCGCCCCTCCGTACCGTCCCCGCCCCTCCGAGGCGCCGGAGCGCGCCCGCCCGGTGTGCCGGAGCCCCGAGCGGCCCGGACACGACCGCGCGCGACGGGCCCGGCCACCACGCACCAGACCCCCGGCGACCCCGGGCTGCCGTCCGGCCCTGGCCCCGGGGGCCGGAAGGGAACCTTTCCGGGAGGCCGGACGTCTGTCCCACCATGCCCGGGAATGTCACGCGTACCGCCGCCGTCGCCCTCGCCCTCGGCGCGCTCGCGTACACCGCCTGGGCCCTCGAAGTCCTCCTGGTGACCGGTCTGGACCCCGTCCGCGGTTACGTCTCCGAGCTCGCCGCCGGGGACCAGCCCTTCGGCGGCTTCTTCCGCGCCGCCGACCGGACGGCGGGGTTCCTCGTCCTCGTGGGCGCGCTCGCCGGGCTCCTCGCCACCCTGCGGCGGCGCGCCGCCCCACCGCCCCCGCCGGGCGTCCCGTCCTGGGCCCGGCGCCCCGGCCGCGCCGCCGGGACGCCCTGGTTCGCCGCCGGCTGGGCCGCCCTCGCGGTGTTCGGCGCCGCCACCGTCGCCGACTCCTGGCTCCCGCTGAGCTGCGCGCCCACCGCCGACCCGGCGTGCGCCGCACGCGAGGCCGCCGGGTCCGTGCCCGCCACCCACGCGGCCCACGCCGTGAGCTCGGGCCTGGCCACGACCGCGGCGGTCACCGCGATGATCCTGCTGACGGCCGCCGCCCGCCGCCACGGCCGGTGGGGCACCCTCGCCCGTACCGGCGCGGCCCTCCTCGCCCTGGAACTCGCCGCCACCGCCTGGACCCTGGCCGCCGTCACCGCCTTCGAGGCCGGGGCCGGCAACTGGGCCCTCGGCCTCGCCCAGCGCCTCCAGGTCCTCCTGGTGGCCCTGTGGCTCGCCGTCCTCGCCCGCGCCCTGCACCGGGAGCGGCGGCCGTGACCTTCGTACGCCTCGGGGGAGTGGCCCACCACGTGGCCGTCGACGGCACCGGGCCGGTGTGCGTGCTCTCCGCCGGGCTGGGCATGAGCTGGTTCGACTGGGATCCGGTCGTGGAACTCCTCGCCCCGCACCGTACGGTCGTCCGCTTCGACCGCCCCGGCCACGGCCTCTCGCAGGCCGCCGCCGCGCCGCCGACGCTCGCCGGGGAGGCGGACCGGATCGCCGCGCTCCTCGACGCCCTCGGCCTGCCGGGGCCCGCCACCGCCGTCGGCCACTCGATCGCCGGCTTCCACGCCGAGGCCTTCGCCCGCCTGCACCCCGGCCGGGCCGCCGGGCTCGTCCTCCTCGACTCCTCCGTCGATGAACGCCCCCGGCCCTCCCGCTGGGCCGGCGCCGCGCGCCCGCTCGGCGCGGTCCTCGCCGCCGCCGGGCTCCCGGCCGCGCTCGGTCCCGCCGCCCGGCGCCTCGCCGTACGCCACGACCCGGCTCCGCCCGCGCTCCTGCGGCGCGTCTACCGCACCTCGCGCGTCCTGCGCGGCACCCTCCTGGAGAACGCCCGCTACGGGGCCGTCGCCGCCGAACTCCTCGCCCTGCGCGAGGCCCGTCCGCTGCCGCCCGGCCTGCCCGTCACCGTCCTCGCCGCCCCCGACGGCTCCGCCCGCTGGGAGCGGCGCCAGCGCGCGCTGGCCCGGCGGCTCGGCGCCCGCTACGAGGCGGCCGAACCGTCGGGCCATCTGGTCATGCTCGACGCCCCGGACGCGGTGGCCCGGGCGATCCTCGAAACCCCCCGGCTCCAGGAGCCCTGAGCGGGGGCGGGAGGCGGGGTCAGGAAGAGGCGGCGTACACGCTCGCGCAGAACGCCTTGATCTGGTCGTCCGAGAGCTGCCGTGCCAGATCGGCCTCGCTGATCATCCCGACGAGCCGCTTGTTCTCGATGACGGGGAGCCGGCGGATCTGGTGGCCCTGCATCTCGTCCAGGACCTCCTCCACGTCCGCGCCCGCGTCGATCCAGCGCGGGGTGCCCTTCGCCATCTCGCCGCAGGTCACCTTGGACGGATCGTGGCCCATGGCCACACAGCCCACCACGATGTCGCGGTCCGTGAGGATGCCGCAGAGGCGCTCGTTCTCGTCGGCGATGGGGAGCGCGCCCACGTTCAGGTTCCGCATCAGCTGCGCCGCGCGGTCGAGCGTCTCGTGTGCCGGGATCCACTGGGCCCCCGGGTGCATGATGTCCTTCGCCGTGGTCATGGGGTGCGTGCCTTTCGTCGAACGTCGTCGTACGTACGTCCCCGAGCCCCCTCATTGTCGGCGCGCGCCACGGCCCCCGCGACCGCAGCGGGTCACGGGGGCCGTGGCGGCTCGCACAGGCACCGGCGTGCCCGGGAGGCGCGCCGCGCGCCGGTTACGCGCCGCGCTTCCTCAGCATGTCGGCCATCAGCCTGATCTCGGACTCCTGGGCGTCGACCATGCCCTGGGCGAGGTTCCGCTCCACCTCCACCGAGCACGTCCGCACACAGCCCTCGGCCATGTGCACCCCACCCTTGTGGTGGGCGGTCATCAGCTTCAGATAGAGGATCTCCGCCTCCCGGCCGGACGCCCGCCGCAACTCCTCCAGCTGCGTCTTCGTCGCCATGCCGGGCATGTACGCCCCGTCCTTCGGGCCGCTGTCACCGTGCCCGCCCATGCCCATCCAGGCCATCGGCTCGACACCCGACTCCACCTTCGGCAGCCCCCACAGGTCGAGCCAGCCGAGCATCATGCCCCGCTGGTTCGCCTGCGTGTTGGCGATGTCGTACGCGAGGCGGCGGACCGCCTCGTCCCGGGTGCGGTCCCGGACGATGAACGACATCTCGACGGCCTGCTGATGGTGCACCGACATGTCCCGGGCGAAGCCGGCGTCGGCCGAGGCGGAGACCGGCGTGCGCGGGGCCTCCTCCTCGCCCGAGGCGACCGTCACGGCGCCCCCGGCGAAGAGGAGCGCCGCGGCCACGGCGGCGACGGAGGCCAGCTGCGTACGGTGGGGCCTCACTGGCCCATCCCCGCGCCGGCCGCCCCGTCGGCGCCCACGCCGCCGGTGCAGGCGGCGCCCGGCTCGGGCGTCTGCGGGCCCTTCACGTACTTGGTGAAGAAGGCGTCGATCCGCGGGTCGTCCGCGCCGTCCACGGTCACCTGCTTGCCCCAGGCGGACAGCATGATCGCGCCCGGCTGGTCGTCGACCGGGCTCATCAGCGTGTACGTCGTGTTGTCGACCTTCTTCTCCAGCTTCGCCACGTCGGCGGCCGGAGCCTTCTTGCTGTACGTCACCCAGACGGCGCCGTGCTCCAGCGAGTGCACGGCGTTGGTCTCCGGGATCGGCTTCTTGTAGACCTCGCCGTCGCAGTTCATCCAGACCGGGTGGTGGTCCCCGCCGACCGGCGGCTTGGTGTCGTACTTCACCGGGGTCTCGACGTGGTTGCGGCCCAGCTTCTTCGGGTCCCACGACTTCTCGGCCGCGATGGGGGCCTTCGCCGCGGCTTCCTTCGCCGCGTCCTCGTCGGCCTTCTTCTTCAGCACGACGGTCCCGAAACCGACGAGGCCGAGGACCACGACGGAGGAGATGCCGATGGTGAGGATGCGGTTGCGGCGCTCGCGGGCCTGCTCGGCGCGGCGCATCTCCTCTATTCGGGCACGGCGGTCGGCGGTGGAGCGGTTGGCGGCCATGGTGGTGTCGTCCTTCTTCGCATGTGGGGTGGTGTTGGGGGGTGGACCTATCCGGAAGACAGGTCCTAGGTCCGGAGAACCTGAAGGACGTGCAGGTCCGGCGCGCGGGGCCGGAGGCCCGAACGGCGGGCCGGTCCGTCACCGGCGGACTCGCCGGCGCGCGGCAGCCGGTCCTCCGCGTGCTGCGGCGGATCCAGCGGGGGCGCGCTCAGCACCGCCGGGCTGGGGGAGGGGAAGAGGGAGCAGTCGCCCCGGTCGTACGGACAGACGTACGCGGGAGGCTCCGGCGACACGGTGGAGACGCCCGGCACGGGCGTGACCGTCCTGACGGCGGAGTCGTGCCCGGCGTGCCCGCCCTGACCCGTGCCCGCACCGCCCAGACAGACGAACAGCGCGGCGAGGAGCGTCGCCACGGCACTCGCCAGTGCCATGGGACGCGCGTACCGGGACAGGCGTTCGAGCCGTGGGGCTCCCATGGGCGCAGATCGTAGTGGGCGCGGGCGCCGTGTGGGCCGAACGGGGTACTACTTCCGCCCCTCCTCCGTTACCTCGGTCACAGCCGAGCGGGCAGTATGGGGGTGCAACGTGCGCGAAACCATGTGGTGGGATGCTCAGGTGCCCCCGGTGTGCCCGAGACGGTGGGAGCAAGCGGCCTGACCAGCGAGGATGGGTGTGGAAATGGACAAGCAGCAGGAATTCGTGCTCCGTACGCTCGAGGAGCGCGACATCCGGTTCGTGCGCCTGTGGTTCACCGACGTGCTCGGCTTCCTGAAGTCGGTGGCCGTCGCCCCCGCCGAGCTGGAACAGGCCTTCGACGAGGGCATCGGCTTCGACGGCTCCGCGATCGAGGGCTTCGCCCGCGTCTACGAGTCCGACATGATCGCCAAGCCGGACCCGGGCACCTTCCAGATCCTGCCCTGGCGCGCCGAGGCCCCCGGCACCGCCCGCATGTTCTGCGACATCCTCATGCCCGACGGCTCGCCGTCCTTCGCCGACCCCCGCTACGTCCTCAAGCGGGCCCTCGCGAAGACCTCCGACCTGGGCTTCACCTTCTACACCCACCCCGAGATCGAGTTCTTCCTGCTGAAGGACAAGCCGCTCGACGGCACCCGGCCGACCCCGGCCGACAACTCGGGCTACTTCGACCACACGCCGCAGAACGTGGGCATGGACTTCCGCCGCCAGGCCATCACGATGCTCGAGTCGATGGGCATCTCGGTGGAGTTCTCCCACCACGAGGGCGCCCCGGGCCAGCAGGAGATCGACCTGCGCTACGCCGACGCGCTCTCCACGGCCGACAACATCATGACCTTCCGCCTCGTCATGAAGCAGGTGGCGCTGGAGCAGGGCGTGCAGGCCACGTTCATGCCGAAGCCGTTCTCCGAGTACCCGGGCTCGGGCATGCACACCCACCTCTCCCTCTTCGAGGGCGACCGCAACGCCTTCTACGAGTCGGGCGCCGAGTACCAGCTCTCCAAGGTCGGCCGCTCCTTCATCGCCGGCCTCCTCCGCCACGCCGGCGAGACCTCCGCCGTCACCAACCAGTGGGTCAACTCCTACAAGCGCATCTGGGGCGGCTCCTCCCGCACCGCGGGCTCGGGCGGCGAGGCCCCCTCGTACATCTGCTGGGGCCACAACAACCGCTCCGCCCTCATCCGCGTCCCCATGTACAAGCCGGGCAAGACGGGCTCCTCCCGCGTCGAGGTCCGCTCCATCGACTCCGGCGCCAACCCCTACCTGACCTACGCCGTCCTCCTCGCCGCCGGCCTCAAGGGCATCGAGGAGGGCTACGAACTCCCGGCGGGCGCCGACGACGACGTCTGGGCCCTCTCCGACTCCGAACGCCGCGCCATGGGCATCGAACCCCTCCCGCAGAACCTCGGCGAGGCCATCGCCCTGATGGAACGCAGCGAACTGGTCGCGGAGACCCTGGGCGAGCACGTCTTCGACTTCTTCCTCCGCAACAAGAAGCAGGAGTGGGAGGAGTACCGCTCGGAGGTCACGGCCTTCGAGCTCCGGAAGAACCTGCCGGTGCTGTAAGTGCAGTTCAGAGCAGGTAGAGCACAGAAGTGAGGCTCAGGGCCGACGGTGACGAACCGTCGGCCCTGAGCCGTGTCACTTGGCCTGGGCCGTCTCTGGGCCGTCGGGCGTCGAACCGGGGCCCTCGTAGAGCCCGTCCACGGCACGGTGAGGCCGACCGTCGCTGCTCGGCATCAGGTGCGTGTAGACCCGGAGCGTGAACCCGGGGTCGCCGAGACCGAGGTACGAGCTGAGTGCCTTGATGTTCTCACCGGCGTCGAGGAGCACGGACGCGTAAAGTGCCGCACGTGCATTCCGTGCTCGCGAGCCGCTTGGTGACGCGCACCCTCCTTGGGCTCCGGAATCACGCCGGCCTGGACGAGGGCGAGTACTGGTTCTCGTACACACGGCGGGAGCCATGGACCGTCCACGACGCCATCTCCGCAGGCGTAGGGACGCTATTACCGCCGAGAACACGGTATGAGCTCCGGTCATGAGCCCTAATGAAATGCTCATTCGCCAGAGGAGCGAGCACCTGCCGCAGCGCGGTACGGCCGATTTCAAGCTCGGCGCTCAACGTTCGCTCGGAAGGCAGCTTGTCCCCTGGCCCGAAGCGACCCGACTCGATATATTCCCGGATCGTCTCGTAGACCCTCTGTGTTTTGGGTCCCATCCTTGGTGCACTCTCCTGAGTTGTCGACTTGTGCGGACAGGAAGCTGAATCCGGTATCCGCCCGCTGGGTACCCTAATCGCCAGTTGGGAACCGGTTGACGGAGAGTGAAGATCGTACGGCGTCGGCGTCAGAGCCGTAAAATTCTTCAGTTTTCTTTTTCGACACCCATGTTTGCTTCTTCGATGAATCTAATGCACGCCTGGATTTTCTTTCCGAGAGAGCTGTTCGCGGGCGGCTTTTCTGTCCAGGCTTCGCAGACTCTCCTTGCGATCTTATTCTTGTCGGGAGACGCCTCCCTCCCGGTATTGCTTGAGAGCTTTAGCGGGTTGGTCCACTTATCGCCGTTCCATTGCAGTGGGCGCGCTTTCGGATGCACCTCAGCTACTGCAGCAGCAAGGATCTTTGGCGGCACATAATTTTCAATCGTGTACCCGTCGGTGATCCAGGCAAACCCGGGGGAGTCCGGGTTATCAAATTCGCCACAAACCCGCTTCTTGGTGTCATTGATCGGCTTGGCAGCGTAGTCCTTATCGCTGTCGATGAGGATAGCGATATGCCTATTCAGGCGTCGCAGCTTAATGAAGTCGTCAACTTCTTCATCCTGTGACGTTAGATGCCGGAGGAGCCCGCCACCGTAAAACATGATCGAATAGTGAATGCCTTCGATCAAGTCTGTGGTGCACTGCTCGATCCAATGCTTCAGATAGATTCGATCCGAGGGTCCTTCCACCCAGATGATCGCATTCGTTTGCAAGAGATCGGAAGGTTTGTACCCGAGGTCTGAGCAGATGTCGGATAGTGCGGCAGGGGTCTGGGCTGGATCTAGGAGAGTATTTTCCCCGTCATGCCAAACGTGAATTACTGAAACGTTTTTGTAGTCCAGAAGATGGGCAGAGTGAGTGGTAATTACATATTGATTAGTGGTTTCAGTTGACAGGTACTTAATAAATTTTCTCTGCAGAATGGGATGGAGGTGAACCTCTGGCTCCTCGATGCAAACCAAAGTTCCTTCAAGTACCGTGGCTGCGACGGCCAAGATGACCACTTGATGAATGCCGGTGCCGAGATTTTCGAGTGGAAGAAATCGGCCGCCGTGATGAATGTTTAGCGTGCTGGCGTCGAATTGGACTGCAAGCCGGGCAGAATCGTCATCTAGGACGTTCTTGAGGAAGCGATTAATGGCGGAAAACTTTTTGGAGTCGCTTTGGTAGGTTCCGGCACTGGGGCTTTCGAGCTTCTGGAGTCTCTTTAGGAGCCCCGCACCCTCGTGAGTTCCAGAGAGCTTCATGTCTTCAGAGGCAGGCTGAATTTGGCGGTATGCCTCAATGGTTTCCACGGGGATCGGACGTAGGGGGGTAGTTCTGCTCAGGATCCTTTCGATATTTCGGCGCCCGCTTTCCAATCCTGCGCCCTGGTTGTACTGATTGGCAATCCTTCCGGATAGGTCGGCCATATTTCCGAAATCTTCGATGAGGGGGTCGAATTGGCCTGCAGAGAATTGTCCATTCGCCTCATAGGTGAGCCAAAATATGTCGTCGCTTCCCCTTGTGAGTGATGGGTGAGTGAAGATGCGTCGGAGCGCCTTCGACTCGTGCTCGATATTCTCCTCGAGGCCTTCTAGGGCTCCTTCTATAGAGAACGCAACCGAATACCTGCAGGGGTGATCGGGGTGGTTTTGATGCTTATCAAGCAAGTCCAGCTTCACGGATGTTTTGGCGACCTGGGCGAGGAACCTCAAGAAATTGGATTTCCCTGCGTTATTTTGCCCGGCAAGGAGTGTTACCGGCCCCATTTGGCCGCTCAATTGAATATCTTCGCCGAAGCTCCGGTAACCGGAAATGCCTAGCCCCGAAATGATTGTCCGTGCCACTCGCACCCCCGGTCGTGGGTGCTATGTAATGCTGGTGAGGATGTTACTGGCATCAAGGCCGACTTATCAGCCTGAGAAGTGAAGCGCGAGCGGTGTGCGCCACACGAGCAGCGGGCTCGTGGGTGCTTCTGGTATCTGACGAACACGCCGGGCCGTCTCTGGGCCGTCTGAGGGCGGCCCATGGTCACCAGCACTCACCGACAGCCCCCGCTCCTTGGCCGCTGCTGCCTCGATTAACAGTAGGCGCCTGGGCGCCAGCGTTACGGCTCGCCACTTCCTCCGCAACAAGAAGCAGGAGTGGGAGGAGTACCGCTCGGAGGTCACGGCCTTCGAGCTGCGGAAGAACCTGCCGGTGCTGTAACCGCAGGTCAGGACAGATGGACCCTGGAACTGAGGCTGAGGGCCGACGGTCGCGAACCGTCGGCCCCCGGCCGCTTCCCCGGGCCGGGGCCGTCTTGGAGTTTCCGGCGCAGGGACGCGCCGCTACGCCGCTTCGACCTCCGCCATCAGCAGCCGCAGGGTCAGCGAGTGCTTGTCGGGCGGAAGCGCGTCGAGGGCGGCACGGGCGTATCCGACGCCGCCAGTCCGGTCACCCGAGCGGGCCAGCATGAGGCCTCGGTGCATGTCGAGGTGGGTGGCGAACCGGGGGAGCGAGGCGGGCAGTTCACGACGAGCCGCTTCCTGGGCTTCCACAGCGGTCGACTCGTCGCCCAGGCGCGCGGCCAGCAGAGAGAGGAAGACGTTCATACGCCACCACGGCACCGCGTAGTCCGAGGTCTGCTCGTACGACCCGGCGGCATCGAAGATGCGCCTTCCCTCCTCCATGAGGTCCCGGGCCGCCGCATGGTCGCCGCGAAGCACAGCCGTATGCGCCTTGCCCATGACCGCGTTCAAGAGGCCGAGCGACGGCTTGTCGCTGATCGCCATGGCCTGGTCCGCCAGAAGGTCAGCGACCCCGAGAGAGGCGCCCTCGTACCCCAGGGCGATGGCAGCGCGCCCGCGTACCCACACGCGTGTCTGGTCGTCGCCCGACCTGTCGGCTGCTTCCGCCGCGAGCCGGTACCAGTTGACGGCCCGGCTCCCGTCGTTCCCGGGGAAGGTCTTGGCGTAGAGCGTCATCAGACGCGCGCCCACGGACCAGAGCTGCGGCTGTTCGGGCTGCTGCTGCACCACGACGAGTTCGCCGGCGACCCGACGTCGGATGTCCGCCGCCCCCAGGGTCATGTACTCGGTGCCGTAGGTCGCCAGCTTCGCCTCCCAGTCGTCGGCCGCCGGTCCGCCGCGCAGCCGGGCACTGAAGCCGGCGGCCAGCAGATCCGACGCCACGAGGGGGGCTATGGCTGTGGCGGCCACGTCGGACAGGAAGGTGCGGCGCTTCATCTCGCTCTCGAGGACGGCCAGGGGTACATCGAGGACGGCGGACAGGCAGCGAAGGTAGAAATTGCCGGGTTCTACCTTCGAACGCTCCCACCGGCTGACGTACTCCCGATCGATGTTCGTGCCGAACGCCTCGTTGATCTCGCCGGCGAGTCGTCCCTGCGACCATCCTCGGGCTTTACGCAGGCTGCAGATCAGGTCCCCAACGCTCATGAGCCCATCGTGCCCTCAATGCTGCGTCCTCGTGGTCAACCTCGGTGCGTCCGAAGCAACGTGACCCTGAAGATGCCCCTGGTGAGCCCGCGTGGTCGCCGGAATGCTGAACATGTTTCACCGAGACGAGCGGAGCGACGACATGAGCGGCAAGCACGGCGGCGGTACCGGGAGCGGCCAGGGCGGGAGCCAGCAGGACGACAGCAGCAGCGGGGCCAAGCACGGAGGCGGCGGCAGCGGTGAGGGTGGCAACACCAGCGACGGCTCCGGCCCCGCGACGGGCAAGTAGGTCCCCGGTGGATGACGGCAAGAGGGAGGCGGGCCTGAAGAGGCTCGCCTCCGCCCTCCTCGAAGGGGGATCGATCGAATCCGACTGGTTGAGCGCGTTCCACGCCGTTCCGCGCGATGCGTTCCTGCCGGACCGCATCTGGCCGGGCGTCGCGGACGGCACCCGTCAGTCCCGGGTCGTCGACCGCAGCGTGGATCCCGAGGCCTGGTTCGAGGCGGCGTACTCCGACATCCCCCTGACCACCCAGTGGGACGAGGGCCGGCACACCGGGGACGATGTCGGGACCACACCGACGAGTTCCAACTCACTGCCGACCATGGTCTTCACCATGCTCAAGGACCTCGGCGTCCAGCCCGGTCACCAGGTGATGGAGATCGGCACCGGCACCGGATGGACCGCCGGCCTGCTCTCGTACACGGTGGGTCAGAACAACGTCACCACCATCGAGTACGACCCCGAGGTGGCCCACGACGCGGCGAGGAACCTGCTCGCCCTGGGGGTGCGGCCGACGCTGCTCGTCGGTGACGGGCGGCGAGGATACCCGCGGCCCCGCCCGTACGACCGGGTCATCGCCACCTGCTCGGTCGGGAGCCTGCCCTACGCCTGGGTCGAGCAGACCGCCCCCGGAGGCGTCATCGTCGCCCCGTGGGGACCGACCTACGGCGGCGAGGCGATCGTGCGTCTCGTGGTGAGGGAGAGCGGTGTCGCGTCGGGGCACTTCACCCGGAGCAGTGCCTTCATGCGGCTACGGCAGCAGCGCGCGGAGCGTCCTGGCATCGACGCCTACCTGCGGGGTGAGCGGTGGCCGGCGGGCGCCGACATGAGCAGGAGTTCGTTGTCGCCGGCCGATGTCGGGGGGTGGGTGGAGCAGTTCGTCATCGGTGTCCTGATGCCGGACACCTTCTGGCGCACCGAGCGGTACGACGACGGCTCGTACACGCTGTGGACGTACAGCCTGGACACGGAGAGCTGGGCGTCCGCGGACTTCGAGCCCGGGGCGACGACCTTCGAGGTCGCCCAGTCGGGGCCCCGACGCCTCTGGGACGAGACGGAGAGCGCCTTCCGCTGGTGGGAGGAACAAGGCCGGCCCGGCTTCGAACGCTTCGGCCTGTCGGTCTCGCGTGAGGGCGAACGTGTCTGGCTCGACGGAGCCGGCCACGTCGTGACCGCCGTCTCCGCGAGCGAGTGACCCCGGGCCGGAGCGTGGCGCGCGGCCGGCCCCCTTCCGCCCGTAAACCGGTGGCGGCCGGCCCGGGTCCGTCCCTACCGTCGTGGCATGTGCGTCTACGGCTCCTCCGACCCCATGCACTACGCGTGCGTGCCCTGCCGCGTCAGCTTCAAGCGGATCGTCCGGGGGGACGGGCACCGGTGTCCCAACTGTTCCCGGCCGATGGTGTGTGCCGGGCGGGACTTCGCGGCGCCGCGGCGCCGGGACCGGAAGGCGTGGTCCGTCGTCGGGGTGGTGCTCGGTGCGGGGCTGCGCTACGAGGGGTTCGAGGCGTGCGGGTGCGGGCGGGAGCCGAAGTTCCGGCCCCGGACGCGGGCGCAGGTGCGGGCGCGGCGGATCGCCGCCGCCCGGGACGGCGTGCCGCTCGCCGAGACGCTCGGACGGGTCGAGCCCGCGGAGCCGGGCCGGGCCGGGTGAACGGGCCCCGGGAAAAGCCGTTGTCCGGGGGGCGGCGGGCGCACAGACTGCCGGGGTGAAGATCCCCTCCGTCGCCACCGCGCGGCTCCTCCTGCATCCGATGACCGTCGACGAGGCCGAGCGGGTCGTCGCGCGCACGCCCCACGCCGAGGACGACTGGGCGGAGGGATACCCGGGGGACGGGGACGTCCGGTCGAGCACCGCGTTCCTGCGCGGGGTCGCCGAGCGCGGCGCGCCCGGGGTGTACCAGGTGTACCAGATACGGCTCCGGGACAGCGGGGCCACCGTCGGCGGGATCGGGTTCCACGGGCCGCCCGACGCGGAGGGCTTCGCCACCGTGGGGTACGGGGTCGTGCCCTCGGCGCGGGGGAAGGGGTACGCCACCGAGGCGCTGCGGGCGCTCGTCGGGGTGGCCCGGGAGGCCGGCGCCGCCGGGGTGCGGGGGGACGCCGACCTCGCCAACACGGCCTCGCACCGGGTGATGGAGGCCGCCGGGCTGCGGCCCGAGGGCGGGAGCGACACGCTCCGCCGCTTCCGCCTGGAGTTCTGAGCGACGGACCGCAGGCAGGGCCCCCTAACGCTCCGACAGCTCCGACGGGGCCTCCTGGACCACCCAGCCGTTGCCGTCCGGGTCCTCGAAGGTCATGAACGAGTTCCAGGTCTCACCCTTGCCCTCTTCCCAGCCCGTCGCCCCGACGTGCATGACGGGGGAGACCTCCACGCCGCGGCCGACGAGCTCCTCGCGCGCCGCCTCGATGTCGGTGACGCACAGCTGGAGGCCGTGCAGCGTGCCGGGGGACATCTCCTTGGCGCCCGGCATCGGGGGCATGCCCTGCAGCATCGCGATCGAACAGCGCGAGCCCGGCGGCGTCACCTGCACGATGCGCATGCCGGGGGCGACCTCGTCGTCCAGGTCGATCGTGAAACCGCACTTCTCGCCGTAGAACTCCTTGGACCGGTCGATGTCGGTGACGGGGACCGGGACGACTTCCAGCGTCCAGTTCATGCGCGCTCCTTCAGCAGGGCCCGCCGTGCGCGGGCCCGTACCACCCTCACCCACGGACCGCCCCCGCGCACGCCGAACCGCCGAACTGGCGTACGAAATGGGCTCGGACGGGCTCAGCGGACGGCGGGCGTCCAGTGCAGCCGGCCGTCGAGACCGATCGCCGCCACACCGTCCGTGCCCGCGTCCGGCGCGCCCGCGAAGAGGAACCGCTCCAGGCTCCACACCGGCCGGGTGCCCGTCCCGCCGAGCGGGGCGGTCGCCAGGAAACCGGTGCGGGAGCGCACCGCGAGCAGGCCTTCGGCGCCGCCGCTGACCGGGCCGAAGCCCGCCACGCCCCCGGCGAGTTCCGTGACCGGCGCGACGAGTCCCGTCCCGGAGAAGTCGGCCAGGCGCAGATCGCCGGAGGCCGGCTTGCGGAACCAGAGCCGTACCCCGTCGCCGCCGGGCGCGGCGCTCGCGCTCAGCGCCAGCGTCGTCGCCGGCAGCCCGGTCCGCACCGGGCCGCTCAGCGGACCGCCGGCGCGCTCGCGCGTCCAGGCCAGGACGGTGGTCGGGGTGCTCGCGAACACGTAGGCGCGGCCCCGGGCGTCCGTCGCCGCCACCGGGTCGCCGTACACGTCCCCGCCGCCCAGCGCCCGCCACGGGCCCCAGCCACCGTCGGCGCGCTGCTCGCGGACGGTCAGGCGGTGGGCGCTGTCCCGGACGAAGACGGTGGTCCGGCCGCCGGGACCCACGGTCACGGCGGGGGCGCTGATGTCCGAGGTGCCCCGCGCGTCGTCCCGCTCGGGCGTGCCCAGGGAGCGCCACGGCCCGAAGGGGCCGCCGGGCGCCGCCTGAACGGTGGTCACCACCTCGCGGCGGTACGCGGCGGGGCCGGCGCCCAGGGCGGTGCGGGTCCCGTACACGGCGATCCGGCCGCCGGGCAGGCGGATGGAGGTGACGCCGCTGTCGAGGCCGCCCCCGGGCAGCAGGACGGGGCCCCGCCAGGAGCCGCCGCCGGCCGGCTTCCGCCAGGTCGCCAGCCGCCCGTCCAGAACGGAGAAGGCGTACAGGCCGCCGTCGGCGCCGCGCTGCACCCAGGAGGTGGAGGTGCCGCGCGCGTACCGGACGGTCTGCGCCCAGCCGCGCCCGGCGGGCCTGGCGGCGACCTTCAGGTCGCCGCAGCCCGCGAGGTCGGCGCAGTCGTTGACCTCGTCCAGCCAGGCGTACGTCTTGAGGGTGCGCAGCTTGGCGTCGGCGGTCTCGGGGTCCAGGGTGTGCGGCAGGGTGCTGGTCGGATAACCGAGGTAGTTCTGCACGCCGACGCGGGCGTGCCCGGGGGTGTCCGCGTAGCGGGCGAGCGCGGCCTGCGCGAAGCGCGCCCCGTACAGGTGGTCCTGGTGGTCCCGCAGCCGCCCGGTCTCCGGGTACGTGCCGGGGGTCGGGTCCTGCATGCGGACGAAGGTGGGCCGGAAGCGGTCGAGGATGCCGGCGATCGTGGCGACGACCTGTTCCTTCGTGTACGAGAAGTCGGCGCGGACCGGGGTGCCGGAGGAGCGCTGGGAGGCGAGCACGCCGACGCGCCCGTGCCAGAGGCCGTTGAGGCTGTGCGGCCGGTCGTCGCTGATCGAGCCGGCCTCGCGCAGCTGCAGCCACACGAGCTTGACCTGCGGCTTCGCCCGGAGGGTGTCGAGTTCGGCCGCCCCGCCGCCGGCCGTGGGTATCGCCTCGCGGTCCCAGGCGCTGGTGCGGTCGCCGGTGGCCATCTCGGCGTACGCGGCGCGTATGCCGTTCTGGCGGGCCTCGGCGTAGCGGGCCTTGTCGGGTTCGGTCGCGGCGGCGTCGGCGGGGCGCGCGTTGACGCCGTCGGACTCGCCGGCGGTGAGGTAGACGGAGGTCAGCGGGTTCCCGGAGCGCAGGGACTGGGAGATGTCCGGGTTCATGAAGAAGAGGTCGTCGTCGGGGTGTGCGACGACCTGCACCACGGAGGCCGGCGCCCGTCCGGCGGGAGCGGCCGGCGCGGCGGCGGACGGCGCCGCCGGGGCCGGGGACGCGGTGGCCGGTGCGGGGGAGGCGGGGCGGGCCGCCGGCGGCTTCGTCCCGGCCGGCCGTGGTGCGGCCCCCGCCGGCCCGGCCGTGGTCGCCGTCACCGACAGCAGCCCGGCGAAGGCGCCGCCGACCAGGGTGGTCGCGACCACCGGCCGGAGGAGCCGGCGGCGGGACGGGCGGGCGGGACGGCGGAGGCGGACGGGCATCGGTGGAGGCGCGCTTTCGGTGGGGACGACGGGGAGGAGGGGCCCGTCCCGCGCACACGGAACCGGCCCCGCACTCAAGACGGACTTTCAAGAAGTACGGTGCATCCGGTCTGAAAATCGCATGATGTGCGAGATGTCACGTGTGATCTGCTTCGATCCGAAGGCGTGGGCGCCCGCCCGCACGGCTCCGGATAGGCTCGATCCGCGGGCCGCGCCACGGGTCCGACCCGGGGGACGAGGAGGGGTCCGCCCCCGGGAGCCGACCTGCCGGAAGGAGCTTGCGGAATGACGGTGCCGGGGCGCAGGAGCAGTACCTTCACCCGGCTGCTGCGGCACGGGTTCACCGACCCCTCCGCGGCCGAACGGCTCCTGGACGTGCCCGAGCTCTCCGCCCTGCGCGGGGACCCCGTCCTCCTCGAAGCCCTGGGCGCCACCGCCGACCCCGACCTCGCCCTGCGCGGCCTGGTCAGGCTGGTCGAGGCGCAGTCCGACGCCGAGCGGCCCGCCCTCACCACCACCCTGCTCTCCGCCAAGCCCTTCCGGGACCGGCTCCTCGGCGTGCTCGGCACCTCCGAGGCGCTCGCCGACCACCTGGCCCGGCACCCCGGCGACTGGCGGTCCCTCGTCACGTACGAGGCGGCCGACCTGCGCCCCGGGCTCGCCGACTTCGAGCGGGGCCTCGCCGACGCCGACGACCCGGTCGCGCTCCGCGTCGCCTACCGCCGCTGCCTGCTCGCCATCGCCGCCCGAGACGTGTGCGGCACCAGCGGCGTGGCCCGGACCGCGGCGGAGCTCGCCGACCTGGCGACCGCGACCCTCCGCGCCGCCCTCGCCCTCGCCCGGGCAGCCGCTCCCGAGGACGCCGCCCTGTGCCGGCTCGCCGTCATCGCGATGGGCAAGTGCGGCGGCAACGAGCTGAACTACGTCTCGGACGTGGACGTGATCTTCGTCGGGGAGGCCGCCGACGGCGCCGACGAGGCCAAAGCGCTCCAGGCGGCCACCCGGCTCGCCGCCCACCTCATGCGGATCTGCTCCGAGACCACCGTCGAGGGCTCCATCTGGCCGGTCGACGCCAACCTGAGGCCCGAGGGCCGCAACGGCCCGCTGGTCCGCACCCTCGCCTCGCACCTCGCCTACTACCAGCGCTGGGCGAAGACGTGGGAGTTCCAGGCGCTCCTCAAGGCCCGCGCGGTCGCCGGCGACGAGGAGCTCGGCGCCCAGTACATCGACGCCGTCTCCCCGATGGTCTGGCAGGCCGCCGAGCGCGAGAACTTCGTCGCCGACGTGCAGAAGATGCGCCGCCGGGTCGTCGACAACATCCCCGTCGCCCAGGTCGAGCGCGAGCTCAAGCTCGGCCCCGGCGGCCTGCGCGACGTCGAGTTCGCCGTCCAGCTCCTCCAGCTGGTGCACGGCCGCAGCGACGCCACCCTGCACAGCGGCACCACCCTCGACGCGCTCGCCGCCCTCGCCGCCGGCGGCTACGTCGGCCGCGCGGACGCGGCCCAGCTCGACGAGGCGTACCGCTTCCTGCGCGCCATGGAGCACCGCATCCAGCTCCACCGGCTGCGCCGCACCCACCTCGTCCCCGAGGACGAGGCCGACCTGCGCCGCCTCGGCCGCTCCCTCGGACTGCGCACCGACCCGGTCGCGGAACTCAACCGCGAGTGGAAGCGGCACGCGGCCGTCGTCCGCCGCCTGCACGAGAAGCTCTTCTACCGGCCGCTGCTCGACGCCGTCGCCCAGCTCGCCCCCGGCGAGATCAGGCTCAGCCCCAAAGCCGCCGGGCAGCGCCTCGAAGCGCTCGGGTACGCCGACCCGGCCGCCGCCCTGCGCCACCTGGAGGCGCTGGCCTCCGGCGTCTCCCGCAAGGCCGCGATCCAGCGGACCCTGCTGCCCGTGCTGCTCGGCTGGTTCGCGGACTCCGCCGACCCCGACGCCGGACTGCTCGGCTTCCGCAAGGTCTCCGACGCCCTGGGCAAGACCCCCTGGTACCTGCGGCTGCTGCGCGACGAGGGCGCCGCCGCCGAGAACCTCGCCCGGGTGCTCTCCGCCGGCCGGCTCGCCCCCGACCTGCTGCTCCGCGCCCCCGAGGCGGTCGCCCTCCTCGGCGACCCGGAGGGCCTGAAGCCGCGTGACCGGGGCCACCTGGAGCAGGAGGTCCTCGCCGCGGTGAACCGCGCGGACGGTCCCGAGCAGGCCGTGGCGGCGGCCCGCGGGGTGCGCCGCCGGGAGCTGTTCCGTACCGCCGCCGCCGATCTCATCGGCTCGTACGGCACGGAGGACAGCCCCCGCGCCACCGAACCGGGCCCCCTGGTCGACCGGGTCGGCGCCGCGATCACCGACCTCACCGCGGCGACGATCGCGGGCGCGCTGCGGGCCGCCGTGCGGGCCGAGTGGGGGGACCGGCTGCCGACCCGGTTCGCCGTCATCGGCATGGGCCGCTTCGGCGGTCACGAGCTCGCGTACGGCTCCGACGCCGATGTCCTCTTCGTGCACGAGCCGCGCGAGGGAGTGGACGAACAGGAAGCGGCCCGGGCCGCGAACCGGGTGGTCTCGGAGATGCGCAGGCTGCTGCAACTCCCCACGACCGACCCGCCGTTGCTCATCGACGCCGACCTCAGGCCGGAGGGCAGGAGCGGCCCTCTCGTCCGCACCCTGAAGTCGTACGAGGCCTACTACCGCCGCTGGTCGCTCGGCTGGGAGAGCCAGGCCCTGCTGCGGGCCCAGGCCGTCGCGGGGGACGAGGAGCTGGGGGAACGGTTCCTCGCGCTCGCCGACCCCCTGCGCTACCCGGCTGACGGTCTCGGCGAGGACGCGGTCCGGGAGATCCGCCGCCTGAAGGCCCGCATGGAGTCCGAGCGGCTGCCGCGCGGCGCCGACCCGACCCTCCACACCAAGCTGGGCCGCGGCGGTCTGAGCGACGTCGAGTGGACGGTCCAGCTGATCCAGATGCGGCACGGCCACGCCCGGCCGGAACTGCGCACCACCCGCACCCGGCAGGCCCTCGCCGCCGCGTGCGCGGCCGGGCTCATCGCATCGGACGAGGCGCAGATCCTGGACGAGGCGTGGGTCCTCGCCACCCGGGTCCGCAACGCGGTGATGCTGGTCCGCGGC
Source organism: Streptomyces sp. NPDC126503 (assembly GCF_040302405.1). Lineage (NCBI taxonomy): Bacteria > Bacillati > Actinomycetota > Actinomycetes > Kitasatosporales > Streptomycetaceae > Streptomyces > Streptomyces sp. NPDC126503. The sequence goes on along the minus strand of NZ_JBEORS010000018.1, from coordinate 105,911 downwards.
CGCCCCGGCGACACCTTCCCCGGTGATCCGCGCGAAATGGCCGCCGTGGGGCGGTACTTGGGGTACGGCCCCGGTCACGTCGGCGAGGCGGTCGAGGACTACCGCCGGGTCACCCGCCGGGCGCGGGCCGTGGTGGAGGACCTCTTCTACGGGGCGTAGTCCGCGACGGGCGCGTGCGCGGGCCCCGGGCCGCGCGCCCCCGCGGCGGATCGCCGCCGCGGAAGGGCCCGGCGCCTACGGCGTGGGAGCCGCGTCCCGCGCCCGGTCGCCGTCCGCCGGGGCCGCGCCGGCCGGGTCGTCCTCCCCGAGGAGGGCCCGCACATATGTCAGGTAGCCGGTGAGCGCCAGCTCGAAGGCCTGGTCGGCGCGGCCCTCCGGTACGGCTCCGAGGGCGCGGGCCAGGCGCGGGGTGGCCGTCTCGTCCGCGAGCTCCCACATGGCCTCGGGCGCGGCCAGGTCGAGCGCGGAGCCGAGGACCAGGTTCTCCAGGGCGATGATCACCGGCATGACGTCGGCCAGCGCGAACCCCGCTTCGAGGAGCCGGCCGACGGCCCGCTCGTACTGGTCGAGGACCTTCGGCGCCCGGACCGGCGAGGTGGTGAGCAGCGGGATCGTGCGCGGGTGGGCGGCGAACGCCGCCCGGTAGGACCGGGCCCAGGCCGCCATGCCGCGGTCCCAGGGCTCCAGGTCGAGGGTCTCCGTCTCGATGGCCGACGCGACCCGTTCGCGCAGCAGCTCCACGATCCCGTCCCGGCCGTCCACGTGGTGGTAGATGGACGCCGTCTGCACACCGAGCCGCCTGGCGATCTGGGGGACGCTGAACTCCCCCTGCTCGTCGACGATTTCGAGAGCCGTGGTGGTGATCCGCTCCCGGTCGAGGAGGGGTCTGCGCGGCCGGCCCATGAAACGTCACTCCCTGTTCAGGTCTTCCCGAATCGTCGGAGGCGAGGTTACATTGCCGCAACCAAAAGCCTTTAGGTTTTCTGCCGTGGAAGGGCTTCCCCACCCATGCCATCCGTCTCCCCGCCCGCCCCCGACGAACCCCCGGGACTGCGCACCGGCACGCTCACCACCGCCGACATCGCCTTCTTCGTCGTCTCCGCCGCCGCTCCGCTCACCGTCATGGCCGGTGTCGCGCCCGTCGCGATCCAACTCGGCGGCATCGGCGCCCCCGCCGGATACCTCCTCGCCGGCCTCACCCTCACCGTCTTCGCGGTCGGTTTCACCACCATGAGCCGCCACGTCCGCAGCGCCGGTGCCTTCTACGCGTACATCACCCGGGGACTCGGCAAGCCCGTCGGCATCGCCGCCGCCCTCGTCGCCATGCTCGGCTACAACGGCATGGAGATCGGTGTCTACGGCCTCCTCGGCACCGCCACCTCCGACACGAGCACCGCCCTGACCGGTACCGACATCCCCTGGCTGCCCGTCTCCCTCGCCGGGCTCCTGCTGATCTGGTACGGCGGCTACCGCTCCATCGACTTCGGCGCCAAGCTCCTCGGCGTCCTCCTCGTCGCCGAGACCGGCATCCTCGTGCTGCTCGCCGCGGGCGTCCTCCTCGACGGCGGCGCCCAGGGCCTCTCCCTCGGCGGCCTCGCCCCCGCGCACGTCCTCACCGGCGGCACCGCGGCCGTCCTGGCCTTCGCCTTCGCCGCCTTCACCGGCTTCGAGTCGACCGTCATCTACCGGCGCGAGGCCCGCGACCCCGCCCGGACCGTCCCCCGCGCCACCTACCTCGCCGTCGCCTTCCTCGGCCTCTTCTACGCCTTCGTCGTCTGGACCGTGGTCCAGGCCTTCGGCGAGGACAAGGTCGTCCGGGCCGCGGCCGACGACCCCGGCGGCCTCTTCTTCGCCGCCGTCACCACCTACGTCGGCGCCTGGGCCGCCGACCTGATGCACGTCCTCATCGTCACCAGCGTCCTCGCCTCCCTCCTCGCCTTCCACAACGCGATCAACCGGTACGCCCTCTCGCTCTCCGAGGAAGGCGTCCTGCCGAAGGCCCTCGGCCGGATCCACCCCCGCCACCGCTCCCCGTACGTCGCCGGAGCCGCCCAGACCGTGCTCGGCGCCCTGGTGGTCCTCGCCTTCGCGCTCGCCGGCGCCGACCCGTACCAGCAACTGCTGCTGTGGGTGAACACCCCCGGCATGCTCGGCCTCATGCTGCTCCAGCTGCTCGCCGCGCTGGCCGTGCCCTTCTTCTTCCGCCGCATCCGGCACACCGAGGGCGTCCTGCGCACGGTCGTCGCACCGGTCACCGCCTTCGTCCTGCTGGCCGGCGCGATCGTCCTCGTCACCACCCACATCGATCTGTTCACCGGGGCCTCGACCACCGTCAACACCGTCCTGGTCGCCCTCGCCCCCGCCGTCTTCCTCCTCGGGATCCTCCTCGCGTACCGGCTGCGCCGCACCCGGCCCGAGGTCTACGCCCGCTTCGCCGCCGAGCCCGAGCCCGAGCCCGAAGCCGGCCCCACCCGCACCACCGAGAACACCCCCGCCGATCCCCTCGCACCCGGAGACACCCCGTGCCCGCACCCGACCTCGTCCTCGTCGACGCCCGCGTCCGCGACCCCCACCCCACCGGCCACACCGCTGTCGCCGTCCACGGCGGACTGATCACCGCGATCGGCTCCGACGCCGAGGCCCGCGCCTGGGCCGGACCCGGCACCGAGACCGTCGACCTCGCGGGCGCCACCCTCACCCCCGGCCTCACCGACTCCCACAGCCACCCGGTCTGGGGCCTGGAGATGTTCACCGGCACCGACCTCTCGGCCGTCACCGACCTCGAAGGGCTGCGGGCCGCCCTGCGCACCGCCGAACGCCGTGACGGCTGGATCATCGGCCACGGCCTCGACCACAACGTCTTCGGCGGCCGGCCGGTCCACCGCTCCCTCGTCGAGGACGTCCTCGACGGCACCCCCGCCCTCCTGCGCCTCTACGACGGCCACTCCGCCCTGGCCAACGAGGCCGCGCTCAAGGCCGCCGGCATCGACGGCCCCCGCGCCTTCGACCAGCGCTCCGAGATCGTCTGCGACCCCGACGGCCGCCCGACCGGCCACCTGATCGAACACGCCGCCATGGACCTGATGACCCCGGTCCTGCCCGCCCAGCCCTACGCCGAGCGCCGCGACCGGCTCGTCGGCCTGCTGAGCGCCATGGCCGCCACCGGACTGACCGGCGCACACGTCATGGACCTCGGCGGCCACGACGTCCCCGGCCTGCTCGCCGCCGTCGAGGAGGACGGCGAGCTGCCGCTGCGCCTGCGCCTGGCCCCCTGGTGCATGCCGGGCGCGACCGCCGGCGAGCTGGACGCCTTCGTACGGCTCCAGGAGCGGGCCGGCCGGCTCTGGCGGGTCGGCGGCGTCAAGTTCTTCATGGACGGCACCGTCGAGGGCGGCACCGCCTGGCTGGAGCACGCCGACTGCCACGGCCGGGGCACCGAGGCCTTCTGGCCCGACCCGGAGGCGTACTCCGCGGCCGTACGCCACCTCCACCGCGCCGGTGTCGGGACCGCCACCCACGCCATCGGCGACGCCGCCGTCCGGCACGTCCTGGACACCGTGGAGGCGCTCGGGCCCGGCGGCCCCCGCCACCGGATCGAGCACATCGAGACCGTCCCCGACGACCAGCTCGGCCGGTTCGCCGCGCTCGGCGTCGTCGCCTCCATGCAGCCGCCGCACACCGCGTACACCCGCGCCGACCACACCGACCAGTGGTCGCGGCGGCTGGGGGAGGAGCGGGCCGGCCGGGCCTGGCGCTGCCGCGACCTGCGGGACGCGGGCGCGCACCTGGCGCTCGGCTCGGACTGGCCGATCGCCCACTACGACGCCCGGCAGGTCCTCGCCACCGCCCGGGCCCCGCGCGGCGCCGCCTCGGCCCGGCACGGGCTCACCGGCCTGATGGCCCTGGAGGGCATGACCACCCACGCGGCCTTCGCGGCGGGGGAGGAGGCGGTGGCCGGGCGGATCGCCCCGGGGTTCCGCGCGGACCTGACCGCCTTCGCGGCCGACCCGGTGGAGGCCCCGGCCGACGAGGTCGAACAGATCCCGGTCCGCCTGACCGTCGCCGGCGGCCGGATCACGTACCGGAGCTGACCCGCTCCTCGCGCGCCTCCGCGGCGTCCCGGTCCCCGGCCCGTACCTCGGCGTCCTGGGACGGGGCCTCCGCGGGGGCCTGCCCGGTGCCGTCGCCGGTCACCGGCACGCCCGCCGGTTCCACCGGTCCGACCAGCTTCGGCAGGCGGTGCGGCCAGGCGCCGTACAGGAGGAACGCGACGGCGAAGCCGAAGCCCAGGCAGACGATGCCACCGACCGCGTCCAGCCAGAAGTGGTTGGCGGTCGCCACGATCACGACGAGGGTGGCGGTCGGGTAGAGCAGGCCGAGGATGCGCGCCCACGGGGCCCGGGCCAGGAAGAAGATGGTGAGTCCGCACCACAGCGACCAGCCGATGTGCATCGACGGCATGGCCGCGTACTGGTTCGACATCTGCTTCAGGTCGCCCGACGCCATCGAGCCCCAGGTGTGGTGCACCAGGACCGTGTCGATGAAGTTCTGCCCGTTCATCAGCCGGGGCGGCGCGAGCGGGTACAGGTAGTAACCGACCAGGGCCACACCGGTGGTGGCGAACAGGACCGTGCGGAACGCGGCGTAACGGCCCGGCTGCCGGCGGTACAGCCACACCAGCACGCCGATCGTGACGACGAAGTGCAGCGTCGCGTAGTAGTAGTTCATCCCCACGATGAGCCACGTCACCGAGTTCACGGCGTGGTTGACCGTGTGCTCGAAGGCGAGCCCGAGGGACTCCTCGGTGCGCCAGATCCAGTCGGCGTTCCGCAGGGCCTGCGCCTTCTGCTCCGGCACCGCGTTGCGGATGAGGGAGTACACCCAGTAGCTGACCGCGATGAGCAGGATCTCGAACCAGATCCGGGGACGCCGGGGGCTGCGCGCGCGCAGCCAGGACCGTCCGCCGCCGGCCACGATGGGTGACGACGGGGTCGTCCGGTCGTCCAAACTCTTCACGGTCGTTTCACCCATAGGCAGAGAGTGTGCCAGATCCTCTTCCTCCGACCGATCATCCCTCCGACGGGTTCCGGGCGCACCCGGTCCCCCTCAAGGGGGATGCCGCCCCCGGGGGGCATCGGGGCCGCGAGGGGCCGGGCTCAGCCGCGCGGCGGGGGAGCCGAGGCCGTGGAGCCGCGGACGACCAGCTCGGGCATGAAGACGAACTCCGAGTGCGGGGCGGGCGTGCCGCCCACCTCCTCCAGGAGGGCGCGGACCGCCGCCTGCCCCATCGCCTGCACGGGCTGGCGGATGGTCGTCAGCGGCGGGTCGGTGAAGGCTATGAGCGGCGAGTCGTCGAAACCGACGACCGAGACGTCCCGGGGCACGCTCAGGCCCTGCTGCCGGGCGGCCCGGATCGCGCCGAGCGCCATCATGTCGCTCGCGCACACGACCGCCGTGCAGCCGGCCGCGATCAGGGCCCCGGCGGCCGCCTGGCCGCCCTCCAGGGTGAAGAGGGAGTGCTGGATCAGCCGCTCCGACTCCTCGGGCTCCAGGCCGAGCCGGTCCCGCATGCCCCGCTGGAAGCCCTCGATCTTGCGGAGCACCGGCACGAACCGCTTGGGGCCCACCGCGAGGCCGATCCGGGTGTGACCGAGCGCGGCCAGGTGCGTCACCGCCAGCTGCATCGCCGCCCGGTCGTCGGGCGACACGAAGGGCGCCTGGACCTTGGGGGAGAAGCCGTTGAGCAGGACGTAAGGGACGCCCTTGCCGCGCAGCTGGTCGTACCGGGTCATGTCGGCCGTGGTGTCGGCGTGCAGCCCGGAGACGAAGATGATGCCCGCGACCCCGCGCTCCACCAGCATGTCGGTGAGCTCGTCCTCGGTGGACCCGCCGGGGGTCTGCGTCGCGAGGACCGGGGTGTAGCCCTGACGGGTCAGGGCCTGCCCGATGACCTGCGCGAGGGCGGGGAAGATCGGGTTGTCCAGTTCGGGGGTGATGAGCCCGACGAGCCCCGCGCTGCGCTGGCGCAGGCGTACGGGCCGCTCGTACCCGAGCACGTCGAGCGCGGCAAGCACGGATTCACGGGTGGCCGAGGCCACACCGGGCTTGCCGTTGAGCACGCGGCTGACTGTGGCTTCACTGACCCCCGCCTGGGCTGCGATGTCGGCAAGCCGCGCGGTCATGAGAGTGGACTGTACCGGTCACCGCGCGTATTGCCCACCGCGCGGGTAGCGCAAGCGGCTCCGCAAAGTCTTGCAGGGTTTGCGGGGGCGCGTACGGGGTGAGTGGGGGCGGGGAGGCGCGCGGAGGGCGCCTGTGGCCTGGTGTCAAGCGACCCGTCGGCAACCTTCGGGACACGTGGATGTAACGATCCCCGGTCCTTGCAGAAATTTCTCGCAAGGTCTTTCGGCTCGTTTTCATCCCTGTTACGTTCCTGGCAACCCGGAGCGCCGCGAGGGAGCGGTCGCATGAGGAAGGTTCCAGCCCCTCGTCCCCCGGGATCAGTTGAAGGAGTTCACATGCGGCGTGGCATAGCGGCGACCGCGCTGGTCGCGGCCCTGGGCGTGACCCTGGCGGCGTGCGGCAGCGACAGCGATTCCAACGGCGGCGGTACCCAGGGCTCGGGCGAGCTCTCCGGCACCGTGACCTGGTGGGACACCTCGACGGTCGGTTCCGAGGACAAGGTCTTCAAGAAGCTCGCCGAGGGCTTCACCAAGAAGCACCCCAAGGTGACCGTCAAGTACGTGAACGTCCCGTTCGGCGAGGCGCAGAACAAGTTCAAGAACGCGGCCCAGTCCGGTTCCGGCGCCCCCGACGTCATCCGCTCCGAGGTCGCCTGGACCCCCGAGTTCGCGGACCTCGGCTACCTGGCCCCGCTCGACGGCACCGCGGCGCTGAAGGACAAGGACGACTTCCTCAAGCAGGCCGCCGCCTCCACCCAGTACAACGGCAAGACCTACGCCGTGCCGCAGGTCATCGACTCCATGGGCATCTTCTACAACAAGAAGATCTTCAAGGACGCCGGTGTCCAGGTCCCCAAGAGCATCGACGAGCTCAAGACCGTCTCCGCCACGATCAAGCAGAAGACCGGCAAGACCGGCCTGTACCTGCGCGGCGACGACGCCTACTGGTTCCTCTCCTTCCTGTACGGCGAGGGCGGCGACCTGGTCGACGCCGAGCAGAAGAAGATCACCATCGGCGACGAGTCCGGTGTGAAGGCCTTCAAGACCGTCAAGGACCTGGTCGACTCCAAGGCCGCGATCACCGACGCGACCAACGGCTGGGACAACATGCAGGCCGCCTTCAAGGACGGCAAGGTCGCCATGATGATCAACGGCCCGTGGGCCGTCTCCGACACCCTCGCGGGCAAGGAGTTCGGCGACAAGGCCAACCTGGGCATCGCCCCCGTCCCGGCCGGCTCGGCCGGCCAGGGCGCCCCGCAGGGCGGTCACAACCTCGCCGTCTACGCGGGCTCCAAGAACCTCGACGCCTCCTACGCCTTCGCCGAGTACATGACCTCGGCCGAGACGCAGCGCCAGGTCGCCAAGGAGCTCAGCCTCCTGCCGACCCGCCAGTCCGTCTACATCAAGCCGGACGTCGCGAGCAACGAGATGATCACCTTCTTCAAGCCGGTCGTCGACAAGGCCGTCGAGCGCCCGTGGATCCCCGAGGGCGGCAGCCTCTTCGAGCCGGTCAAGGTCGAGTACACCAAGGTCCTCACCGGCCAGACCACCCCGGACGCCGGCGCCAAGGCTGTCGCCGACGCCTACCGCAAGCTCCTGAAGGACTGGAAGTAAGAGGAAGGCAGGCCGGCTGATGGCTGTGGACACCCCCAGCCAGTCGGTGGCGAAGGCCGCGGGCGACAGCGTCGCCCGCGGCCGGGGCCGCGGAACTGGCACGGGCAAGCCGAGGGGCGCCTCGAAGCGCTCCCTCTCGACCCACTGGTACGCCTGGGCGCTCGTCGCGCCCGTCGTCGTCGTGATCGCCGTGATCATCGGCTATCCGCTCATCCGCGGCATCTACCTGTCGCTGACCGATGCCAACGAGCGGAACGTCGCGCGGTCGATCGGTGTCAACAACATCCCGGCCACCTACGAGTTCGTCGGCCTGGACAACTACACCGAGGCGATCTCCGGGAACCAGTTCCTCGGCACCCTCGGCTGGACGATCGTCTGGACCGTGTCCTGCGTGGCGCTCACCTTCGGCCTCGGCCTGGCCCTCGCCAACATCCTCAACCGCAGGATCGCCGGCCGCTCCCTCTACCGGATGCTGCTGATCCTGCCCTGGGCCGTCCCCGGCTTCGTGTCGGTCTTCGCCTGGCGCTTCCTGTACGACGAGCGCCGCGGCATCCTCAACCAGATCCTGGCGGGCGGCGGCATCGACGCCGTCCCGTGGCTCAACGACCCCACCTGGGCCAAGTTCTCGGTCATCGCCGTCAACGTCTGGCTCGGCGTCCCGTTCATGATGGTCGCCCTCCTCGGCGGGCTCCAGTCCATCCCCGGCGAGCTCTACGAGGCCGCCGAGATGGACGGGGCCAACGCCTGGCAGCGCTTCCGGCACATCACCATGCCCGGACTGCGGTCCGTCAGCACCACGGTGATCCTGCTCTCCACCATCTGGACCTTCAACATGTTCCCGGTGATCTTCCTGCTCACCCGGGGCGGGCCCGGCGAGGCCACCCAGATCCTCGTCACCCAGGCCTACAAGTTCTCCTTCGAGATCAGCCCGCGCGACTTCGCCCAGTCGTCCACGTGGGGCGTCCTCATCCTGGTCCTCCTGATGGTCTTCGCCGCGTTCTACCAGCGAGTCCTCCGCAAGCAGGGAGAAGTCTGGTGACCACCACGACCCCCACCGCCCGGCCCGTGAACGCCCCGGTCCGCGGCCGCCGCTCGCCGCTGGCCTCGGCCGGCCTGCACCTCACCCTGATCGTCGCCTCCGCGATCGCCGTCTTCCCGGTGCTGTGGGTCCTGCTGACCTCGCTCAAGCCCGCGAAGTACGCGACCACCACGGACTTCGTGAAGGAGACGACGCTCGAGAACTACACGAACCTGCTGAACGACACCCCGTTCCTCACCTGGTTCTGGAACTCGCTGCTCGTCGCCGGCCTCACCACCGTCGTCGGCGTCTTCATCTCCGCCACCACCGGCTACGCCGTCAGCCGCTTCCGCTTCCCGGGCAAGCGCGGCCTGATGTGGACCCTGCTCATCACGCAGATGTTCCCGGTCGCCGTCCTCATCGTGCCGATCTACAACATCATGTCGTCGATGGGGCTGCTCAACGAGCCGGCCGGCCTGGTCATCACCTACCTGACCATCGCCGTCCCGTTCTGCGCGTGGATGATGAAGGGCTTCTTCGACACCATCCCGCGCGAGATCGACGAGTCGGGGTACGTCGACGGCCTCACGCCCTTCGGCACCTTCTGGCGGCTGATCCTGCCGCTCGCCAAGCCGGGCATCGCGGTCACCGCCTTCTACTCCTTCATCACCGCCTGGGGCGAGGTCGCCTACGCCTCCGCCTTCATGGTCGGCGACGAGAACCTGACGCTGGCCGGCGGACTGCAGAAGTTCGTCAACCAGTACGGCGCCCAGTGGGGCCCGATGGCCGCGGCCTCCGTCCTCATCGCCGTCCCCGCCGCCCTGGTGTTCCTCTTCGCCCAGCGTCACCTCGTCACCGGCATGTCCGCCGGTGCCGTCAAGGGCTGACCGTTGGGCGCCCCACCTGTACGCCCCTCCTTACCTCCCAGGGAAGACATGACCCAGCACCTCGCCACCCCCGCCGACGCCCCCACCACCGGCACGCACACGGGCTGGTGGAGAGACGCGGTGATCTACCAGGTGTACCCGCGCAGCTTCGCCGACGGCAACGGCGACGGCATGGGTGACCTGGAGGGTGTCCGCAGCCGGCTGCCGTACCTCAAGGAGCTCGGCGTCGACGCCGTGTGGCTCTCCCCGTTCTACGCCTCCCCGCAGGCCGACGCCGGGTACGACGTCGCCGACTACCGGGCCATCGACCCCATGTTCGGCTCGCTCCTCGACGCCGACGCCCTGATCCGCGAGGCCCACGCCCTGGGCCTGCGCGTCATCGTCGACCTGGTGCCCAACCACTCCTCCGACCAGCACGAGTGGTTCCAGCGGGCGCTGCGCGAGGGCCCCGGGTCCCCGCTGCGCGAGCGCTACCACTTCCGCCCCGGCAAGGGCGCGAACGGCGAACTGCCGCCGAACGACTGGGAGTCGATCTTCGGCGGCCCCGCCTGGACCCGTACCGAGAACCCGGACGGCACCCCCGGCGAGTGGTACCTGCACCTCTTCGCCCCGGAGCAGCCCGACTTCAACTGGGAGCACCCGGCCGTACGGGACGAATTCCGCTCCATCCTGCGCTTCTGGCTCGACATGGGCGTCGACGGCTTCCGGGTGGACGTCGCCCACGGCCTGGTCAAGGCCGAGGGCCTGCCCGACATCGGCGCCCACGACCAGCTGAAGCTGCTCGGCAACGACGTCATGCCCTTCTTCGACCAGGACGGCGTCCACGAGATCTACCGCTCCTGGCGGAAGGTCCTCGCCGAGTACGACGGGGAGCGCGTCCTCGTCGCCGAGGCCTGGACCCCGACCGTGGACCGCACCGCCAACTACGTGCGCCCCGACGAGATGCACCAGGCGTTCAACTTCCAGTACCTGGGCACCCACTGGGACGCGGCCGAGCTGCGGACCGTCATCGACGCCTCGCTCGCCGCGATGCGCCCGGTCGGCGCCCCCACCACCTGGGTGCTGTCCAACCACGACGTCACCCGCCACGCCACCCGCTTCGCCAACCCGGCGGGCCTCGGCACCCAGCTGCGCACCCCGGGCGACCGGGAGCTGGGCCTGCGCCGGGCCCGGGCGGCGACCCTGCTGATGCTGGCCCTGCCCGGCTCCGCCTACGTCTACCAGGGCGAGGAGCTCGGCCTGCCGGACGTCACCGACCTGCCCGACGAGGTCCGCCAGGACCCCTCGTTCTGGCGGGCCAGCGGCCAGGACGGCTTCCGCGACGGCTGCCGGGTGCCGATCCCGTGGACCGTCGAGGGCTCCTCGTACGGCTTCGGCGACGGCGGCTCCTGGCTGCCGCAGCCGGCCACCTGGGGGAGCTTGAGCGTCGAGGCGCAGACCGGCGACCCCGGCTCCACCCTGGAGCTGTACCGCAGCGCGCTCGCCGTCCGGCGCGAGCGTCCCGAGCTCGGTGCGGGCGACTTCGTCGAGTGGCTGGAGGCACCCGAGGGTGTGCTCTCCTTCCGCCGCGGCGGATTCGTCTGCACCGCCAACACCACCGGCCGGGCCATCTCCGTCCCGCTGCCCGGCCGGTATCTCCTCTCCAACGAGCCCGTCGCCCCCGGCGACGGCGTCGTGGAGCTCCCCGCCGACACCACCGTCTGGTGGGCGGCGTGACGATCCCCCTGCCGCGGGGCGCCGGGAACGGCGCCCCGCGGCTCGCGGACATCGCGGCCCAGTCCGGGGTCAGCGAGGCCACCGTCAGCCGCGTCCTCAACGGCAAGGCGGGGGTGGCCGGCGCGACCCGGCACAAGGTGCTCGCGGCGCTCGACGTGCTCGGCTACGAGCGTCCCGTACGGCTCAAACGCCGCAGCGCCGGGCTCGTCGGCCTCGTCGTGCCCGAGCTGACCAACCCGATCTTCCCGGCCTTCGCGCAGGTCGTCGAGCAGGTCCTGGCCGGACACGGCTACACGCCCGTGCTCTGCACCCAGATGCCCGGCGGTGCCACCGAGGACGAGCTGGTCGACCAGCTCGTCGAGCGCGGTGTGGCCGGCATCGTCTTCCTCTCCGGGCTCCACGCCGACGCCTCCGCCGACCCCACCCGCTACGCGCGGCTGACCGAGCGCGGCGTGCCCTTCGTCCTCATCAACGGCTACAACGAGCGCATCGACGCCAACTTCGTCTCGCCCGACGACCGGGCCGCCGCCCGCATGGCCGTACGGCACCTGGTCGAACTCGGCCACGAGCGGATCGGCCTCGCCATCGGCCCCACCCGGTACGTGCCCTCGCGCCGCAAGGCCGAGGGGTTCACGGCCGAGCTGCGCGAACTCCTCGGCGTCGAACGGGACGAGGCCGAGCGGTTCATCCGGCCCACCCTGTTCGGTGTCGAGGGCGGCCACGCCGCCGCCGACGTCCTGCTGCGCGAGGGCTGCACGGGCATCGTCTGCGGCTCCGACCTGATGGCGCTCGGCGTGATCCGCGCGGTCCGGGCCCGCGGTCTCGACGTGCCCGGGGACGTCTCCGTCGTCGGCTTCGACGACTCGCCGCTCATCGCCTTCACCAGCCCGCCGCTCTCCACCGTCCGCCAGCCCGTGCAGGCCATGGCGACGGCCGCCGTCGGCGCGCTCCTGGAGGAGATCGAGGGCAACCCGGTGCAGCGCACGGAGTTCGTGTTCCAGCCGGAGCTGGTGGTGCGCGGTTCCACGGCGCAGCCGCCGCAGCCCGCCGCCTGACGGGCCGTCCGTTCGTAACTCCTTGCGCAACCTTTTGCGTTCGGTTGTGCGATGTATTGACCGCACGCCTGTGCGCCCCTACGGTCACGGCTGAAAACAGTTGCTGTCTCTTGCGGCAACTTCTTGCGAACCGCTCGTGCGGATCCGCTCTTGCGACAGGGACGTCGTACAGGAGGAAACATGGCAAGGAAGACCGTGGCCGCTGCCCTCGCCCTTGTGGCAGGAGCCGCTGTGGCCGTCACGGCACCGCCCGCCGCGCAGGCGGCCGCGCCCGGCCCCAAGGACGTCACCGCCGTGATGTTCGAATGGAACTTCGCCTCCGTGGCCAAGGCGTGCACCGACCAGCTGGGCCCCGCCGGTTACGGATACGTCCAGGTCTCCCCGCCCCAGGAGCGCATCCAGGGCGCCCAGTGGTGGACCGCGTACCAGCCCGTCAGCTACAAGATCGCCGGCCCGCTCGGCGACCGCGCCGCCTTCAAGAGCATGGTCGACACCTGCCACGCCGCCGGCGTGAAGGTGGTCGCCGACACCGTCATCAACCACATGGCGAACGCCTCGGGCACGGGAACGGGCGGGACCTCGTTCTCCAAGTACGCCTACCCGGGCCTCTACTCGGGCGCCGACATGGATGACTGCCGCACGGTCATCTCGAACTACCAGGACCGGGCCAACGTCCAGAACTGCGAGCTGGTCGGCCTGCCCGACCTCGACACCGGGGAGGACTGGGTGCGCGGCCGGATAGCCGCCTACATGAACGACCTCCTGACGCTCGGCGTCGACGGCTTCCGCATCGACGCCGCCAAGCACATGCCGGCCGCCGACCTCGCGAACATCAAGTCCCGGCTGACGAACCCTTCCGTCCACTGGAAGCAGGAGGCCATCTTCGGCGCGGGCGAGGCCGTCTCGCCGAGCGAGTACCTCGGCAACGGCGACGTCCAGGAGTTCCGCTACGCCCGCGACCTCAAGCGGGTCCTGCAGAACGAGAAGCTCGCCCACCTCAAGAACTTCGGCGAGGCCTGGGGTTACATGCCCTCCGGTCAGTCCGGCGTCTTCGTCGACAACCACGACACCGAGCGCGGCGGCGACACCCTCAACTACAAGGACGGCGCGAACTACACCCTCGCCTCCGTCTTCATGCTCGCCTGGCCGTACGGCTCCCCGGACGTCCACTCCGGCTACGAGTGGACCGACAAGGACGCCGGCGCCCCGAACGGCAACCGGGTCGACGCCTGCTACAGCAACGGCTGGAAGTGCCAGCACGCCTGGCGCGAGATCGCCTCCATGGTCGGCTTCCGCAACACCGCCCGCGGCCAGGGCGTCACGGACTGGTGGGACAACGGCAACAACGCCATCGCGTTCGGCCGCGGCTCCAAGGCCTACGTGGTGATCAACCGCGAGTCCTCGGCCCTCGGCCGCACCTTCCAGACCTCGCTGCCCGCCGGCACCTACTGCGACGTCCAGTCCGGCAACCCCGTCACGGTGAACGCCGCCGGCCAGTTCACCGCCACCCTCGGCGCCCACACCGCGCTCGCCCTGCACACCGGCGCCACGAGCTGCGGCAGCGGCACCACCCCGCCCCCGGCCACCGCCGGCGCCTCCTTCAACGTCACCGCCACCACGGTGACCGGCCAGAACATTTACGTCACCGGCAACCGCGCCGAGCTCGGCAACTGGAACCCGGCCGCCGCCCCCAAGCTCGACCCGGCCGCCTACCCCGTCTGGAAGCTGGCCGTGAACCTGCCCGCCGGCACGGTCTTCGAGTACAAGTACGTCCGCAAGGACGCGGCCGGCAACGTGACCTGGGAGTCCGGCGCCAACCGCACCGCGACCGTCCCCGCCTCCGGCCAGGTCGTCCTGAACGACACCTTCCGCAACTGAGCCGTCCACCCCAGGGGCCGCCCCGCCCGGGCGGCCCCCTCTTCCCGTCCCTCCAGGGAGCTCCCCCGTGATACGCAAGAGAACGGCGGTCACCCTGGCCGCCGCCCTGTGCGCGGCCCTCGTGCCCGCCCTCCCGGCCGGCGCGGCCCCCCGCCCGCCCGCCCCGCCCTCCGACCGGGCCCTCGCGGCGCAGCCCGCCCGCCAGGACCTCACCCGCGAGCAGTTCTACTTCGTCCTGCCCGACCGCTTCGCCAACGGCTCCACCGCCAACGACCGCGGCGGCCTGACCGGCGGACGCCTGGACACCGGCTTCGACCCGTCCGACAAGGGCTTCTACCAGGGCGGCGACCTCAAGGGCCTCACCCGGCGCCTCGACTACATCAAGGGCCTCGGCACCACCGCCATCTGGATGGCGCCGATCTTCAAGAACCGGCCCGTGCAGGGCACCGGCAAGGACGCCTCGGCCGGCTACCACGGCTACTGGATCACCGACTTCACCCAGGTCGACCCGCACTTCGGCACCAACGAGGACCTGGAGAGGCTGATCGAGGCCGCCCACGCCAAGGGCATGAAGGTCTTCTTCGACGTCATCACCAACCACACCGCCGACACCGTCGACTACGCCGAGAAGAAGTACGGCTACCGGCCCAAGGGCGCCTACCCGTACCTCGACAAGGACGGCCGCCCCTTCGACGACCGCACGGCCGTCGGCCGGGTCGACGCCGACTCCTTCCCGTACACCCCGGTCGAGAAGGCGAACACCAAGGTCCCGTCCTGGCTCAACGACCCGACGATGTACCACAACCGGGGCGACTCCACCTGGGCCGGCGAATCCGCCGAGTACGGCGACTTCGTCGGCCTGGACGACCTGTGGACCGAGCGCCCCGAGGTCGTCGAGGGCATGAAGCGGATCTACGAGAAGTGGGTCCACGACTTCAAGATCGACGGCTTCCGCGTCGACACCGTCAAACACGTGGATCTGGACTTCTGGACCCAGTGGGCCACCGCGCTCGACGCCTACGCCAAGAAGCGGGGCCGCGAGGACTTCTTCATGTTCGGCGAGGTCTACTCCGCCGACCCCGCCGTCACCGCCCCCTACGTCACCCGCGGCCGGCTCGACGCCACCCTGGACTTCCCCTTCCAGGACGCGGCCCGCGCCTTCGCCTCCCAGGGCGCCGGCGCCGACCGGCTCGCCCGGGTCTTCGCCGAGGACCACCGCTACACCACCGACAAGGCCAACGCCTACGAGCAGGTCACCTTCCTCGGCAACCACGACATGGGCCGCATCGGCGCCTTCCTCAAGCAGGACAACCCGAACGCCTCCGACGCCGAACTCGTCCGCCGGGCCACCCTCGCCAACGAGCTGATGTTCTTCTCGCGCGGCAACCCGGTCATCTACTACGGCGACGAGCAGGGCTTCACCGGCCCCGGCGGCGACAAGGACGCCCGCCAGACCCTCTTCGCCTCGAAGACCGCCGACTACCTCGACGACGACCAGCTCGGCACCGACCGGACGCACGCCACCGACGCGTACGACACCGGCCACCCCGTCTACCGGTCCATCGCCGCCCTGTCGAAGCTCACCAAGGCGCACCCCGCCCTGCGCGACGGCATCCAGCGGGAACGGTACGCCGAGGGCCCCGTCTACGCCTTCACCCGCACCGACGCGAAGGACCGCACCGAGTACCTGGTCGCCGCCAACAGCTCCACCGCGCCCAGGACCGTCACCGTCCCCGTCGACGCCACCGCCTTCACCACCCTGTACGGCGGCCGGGGCGCCGTCACCGCGAAGGACGGGGCCGTGACCGTCACCGTCCCGGCCCTCTCCTCCCTGGTCCTGCGGGCCGGCGCCCCGCTCCCGGTCCCCGCCACCGGCCCGTCGGTCACCCTGAAGGCCCCGGCCGCCGGCGCCACCGGCACCGTCGAGATCACCGCCGGCGTCGACGGCGGCGGCCTCAACCGCGTCGTCTTCGCCGCGCAGACTGGAGACGGTCGCTGGCAGACCCTCGGCACCGCCGACCACGCCCCCTACAAGGTCACCCACCACGTCACCGCGCCCGCCGGCACCCCGCTGCGCTACAAGGCCGTCGCCGTCGACGCCGCCGGACGCACCGCGAGCGCCACCGCCGCCACCACGGCAGGCGCGCCCCCCGCCCCCGAGAAGCCCGTGGCCGTCGAGCGGCCCTACGCCGTCGTCCACTACCAGCGGCCCGGCGGCGACTACGACGGCTGGAAGCTGAAGGCGGCCGGCCAGGAAGCCGCCTTCACCGGACGGGACGCCCACGGCGCCTTCGCCTGGGTGAAGGTCCCCGAGGGCGCCTCCTCGCTCCCGTACACCGTCGAGAAGGACGGCACCGCCGACGGCCCGCAGCGAAGCATCACCCTCGGCCGCACCGGCGAGGTCTGGATCACGCAGGGCCGCGACGGCCAGTCCGACACCGCCCCCGCCCCCGCGCCCCAGGACAAGGGCAAGGCCGTCCTCCACTACCAGCGCGCGGACGGCGACTACGACGGCTGGGGCCTGCACACCTGGACCGGCGCCGCCCAGCCGACCGACTGGTCCAAGCCGCTCCTGCCGGTCCGCGTCGACGCGTACGGCGCCGTCTTCGAGGTGCCGCTCGCCCCGGGCGCGACCTCCCTCTCGTACATCCTCCACAAGGGCGACCAGAAGGACCTGCCCACCGACCAGTCCCTCGACCTCGCCACCCACGGCCACGAGGTCTGGCTGCTCGGCGGACAGCAGAAGTACCTCCTGCCGATGGCCGGCGGCACCCCGAACCTCGACCTCAGCAAGGCCGAGGCCCAGTGGATCGACCGGAACACCGTCGTCTGGAAGGTCAAGGCCACCGACGCCACCAGCCAGCAGCTGGTGTACGCCGAGAACGGCGGCATCACCGTCACCGACGGCGCCCTGAGCGACGAGGGCCGCTGGCTGCGCCTGAACCCCGGCACCCTCACCGACGCCCAGAAGGCGAAGTTCCCCCACCTCAAGGACTTCCCGGCCTTCACCGTCGACCCGCGCGACGCCGACCGGGTCCGCTCCTCCCTGCGCGGCCAGCTCGTCGCCACCCAGCGGGCCGCCAACGGCGCCCTGCTCGCCGCCACCGGCGTGCAGACCGCCGGTGTCCTCGACGACCTGTACGCGCCGAAGGCGACGAAGGCCGCCCTCGGCCCCGTCTTCCGCGACGGCCGCGTCACCCTCTCCGTCTGGGCCCCCACCGCCCAGTCCGTCGCGCTCGAACTCGACGGCAGGACCGTGCCCATGCGGCGCGACGAGGCCACCGGCGTCTGGTCGGTCACCGGCCCGAAGTCCTGGGCGGGCAAGCCCTACCGGTATGCGGTGAAGGTCTGGGCGCCCACCGTCCAGAAGGTCGTCCTCAACAAGGTCACCGACCCCTACTCCACCGCCCTCACCACCGACTCCACCCACAGCCTCGCCGTCGACCTCACCTCCCCGGCGCTGGCCCCCAAGGGCTGGAAGGACCTGCGCAAGCCGGCCGCCGTGCCCCTGCGCGACGCCCAGATCCAGGAACTCCACGTCCGCGACTTCTCCGTCGCCGACCCGACCACGCCCGCCGCGCACCGGGGCACCTACCTGGCCTTCACCGACCAGGACAGCAAGGGCTCGAAGCACCTCAAGGCGCTCGCCGACTCCGGTACCTCCCACGTCCACCTGCTGCCGGTCTTCGACATCGGCACCGTCCCCGAGAAGAAGTCCGCGCAGACCGCCCCCGCCTGCGACCTGAAGGTCTACGCCCCCGACTCCGAGGAGCAGCAGGCCTGCGTGGCCGCCGCCGCGGCCAAGGACGCCTACAACTGGGGCTACGACCCGCTGCACTACACCGTCCCCGAGGGCTCCTACGCCACCGACCCGAACGGCACCCGCCGCACGGTCGAGTTCCGGCGGATGGTCCAGGCCCTCAACGGCCAGGGCCTGCGCACCGTCATGGACGTCGTCTACAACCACACCGTCGCCGCCGGACAGTCCGACAAGTCCGTCCTCGACCGGATCGTGCCCGGCTACTACCAGCGCCTCCAGGCCGACGGCACCGTCGCCACCTCCACATGCTGCGCCAACACCGCGCCCGAGAACGCGATGATGGGCAAGCTCGTCGTCGACTCGGTCGTCACCTGGGCCAAGCAGTACAAGGTCGACGGCTTCCGCTTCGACCTCATGGGCCACCACCCGAAGGAGAACATCCTCGCCGTCCGCGAGGCCCTCGACGCGCTCACCGTCGAGAAGGACGGTGTCGACGGCAAGGCGATCATCCTCTACGGCGAGGGCTGGAACTTCGGCGAGATCGCCGACGACGCCCGCTTCGTCCAGGCCACCCAGAAGAACATGGCCGGCACCGGCATCGCCACCTTCTCCGACCGGGCCCGCGACGCCGTGCGCGGCGGCGGCCCCTTCGACGAGGACCCCGGCGTCCAGGGCTTCGCCTCCGGCCTCGCCACCGACCCCAACTCCTCGCCCGCCAACGGTTCCCCGGAGCAGCAGAAGGCCCGTCTCCTGCACTACCAGGACCTCATCAAGGTCGGCCTGTCCGGCAACCTCGCCTCCTACACCTTCACCGACACCTCCGGGCGTACGGTCAAGGGCTCCGAGGTCGACTACAACGGCTCCCCGGCCGGCTACGCCGCCGCCCCCGGAGAGGCCCTCGCCTACGCCGACGCCCACGACAACGAGACCCTTTACGACGCGCTCGCCTTCAAGCTCCCGGCGGACACGTCCCCGGCGGACCGGGCCCGCGCCCAGGTCCTCGCCATGGCGACGGCCACCCTCTCGCAGGGCCCGGCGCTCTCCCAGGCCGGTTCGGACCTGCTGCGCTCCAAGTCCCTCGACCGCAACTCCTACGACAGCGGCGACTGGTTCAACGCCCTCCACTGGGACTGCCGCGACGGCAACGGCTTCGGCCGCGGCCTCCCGCCGGCCGCCGACAACAAGGCCAAGTGGCCCTACGGCAAGCCGCTGCTCACCCAGCCGTCCCTGACGGTCGGGTGCGCCGAGATCGAGGGTGCCTCCGCCGCCTACCGGGACCTCCAGAAGATCCGTACCGGCGAGCCGGCGTTCTCCCTGGCCACGGCGGGTCAGGTGCAGGATGCCCTGTCCTTCCCGCTCTCCGGGCCCGCCGAGACCCCGGGCGTGATCACCATGCGCCTCGGTGACCTGGTGGTCGTCTTCAACGCCGCCCCTCGGACCCACGCGCAGACGGTCCCCGGCCTCGCCGGGAAGGCGTACGCGCTCCACCCGGTCCAGGCGAACGGCTCCGACCCGGTGACCAGGTCCGCCTCGTACGAGGCCGGTTCGGGCACCTTCACCGTCCCGGCCCGCACGGTCGCGGTCTTCAAGGCCACCGGCTGACCGGCCCCTCACGCGCGACCGCCGCCCCGGCACCGGAACCCTCCGGCGCCGGGGCGGCGGCGCGTCGGACGGGCGCCGCCGGCCCCCCCGTGTCCGCCCGTCGGAAGGTCACTTGTGCGGTCGGGGCGATTCCCGTCAGGGTGTGGCCCGACACCATCCTCACCAGGAGTGACCCCATGCCGCAGATCACCGTCGACTACTCCGCGCCCCTCGACCGGCGCGGTTTCGCGCTCGCCCTGCACCCGCTCGTCGTGGAGACCGTCGACACGCAGCTCGAGGCCTGCAAGACCCGCTTCCGCGAGGTGGAGGAGACGGTCGTCGGCGACGGTTCCACCGAGGACGCCGTCGTCCACGTCGAGATCGCCCTGCTCGCCGGCCGCACGGACGAGGTACGGGCGCGGCTCTCCGAGGCCGTGCTCGGCCTGCTGCCCCGCCACCTGAAGACGACCGACGGCGTACGGCTCTCCGTCGAGGTCCGCGACCTCGAACCGTCCTACCGCAAGCGCTGATCCGGCACCCGCGGCAGCAGCGCGGAGAGCCGCGTCACCAGGTCCGCGAAGGGCCCGTCGGCATCCTCGCCGGCGAGGATGCCGACCAGGACGTCCGCCACCTCCGTGTCGTACGCGGCGCTCACCGCGGCCAGCGCCGCGAAGTCGTGCACGAGCTGCAGCTCCAGCTCCGCGCGCGGCACCCGGCGGCCGTCCAGCCACAGCAGGGCCGTCGACTCGGCGAGCGACACCCAGGAACGGACGACCAGTTCGAGCCGGGGCGAGGGGCTGCGGACCTCCAGGTGCGCGAGGATCTGCTCGTAGGCGGCCTGCCGCACCTCGTCGATCATCGCGTTCGTCGTGGACGAGCCCACGGCCGGGCCGCCGCGCATCAGCGCCGCGAACCCCGGCCCGTGGTCGTCCACGAAGTCGAAGAACCGGCCCATCACCCGCAGCAGCCGCGCCCCCAGCGGGCCGTCGGGGGGCTCCAGGAAACGGGCGGCGAGCTCGTCGGCCGCGCGCCGCAGCGCCGCCTCGTACAGGCTCTGCTTGCCGGGGAAGTAGTGGTACACCAGCGGGCGCGAGATCCCGGCGGCCGCCGCGATCTCGTCGATGGACACCTCGTCGGGAGAGCGGTGGCTGAAGAGTTCGAGGGCCACCCCGATCAGCTGCTGCTTGCGCTCCTCGACGCCCATCCTGCGGCGCACCCCGGTCGTCATGCGAACAGCCTAACGGGGTCCGTTACGCTCCTGGTCCATGAGCGCTTCCGAGCAGGGCACCCCGGCGGCCGAGGCCCCGGAGGACGGGGACCGGGGCCGGGATCAGGACCACGAGCAGGGCCGGGACCAGGTCCAGGGCGACGAGCAGGACCACGAGCAGGACCGGGACCGGGACGACGACCAGGACCGGGACGGCGGAGCGGCCGGTGCGGCCGGCGGGCTCACCCCCAAGCAGGCCCGGCGGCTGCGGGTCGCCGCCGCCTCCGTCCTGCTCGTCGCGATGGCCGTCGTCCTGGTGGTCCGGCTGGCGAGCCGCACCTCCGTCCTGGTCGTCGGCGTGTACGGCCTGGCGATGATCCTCTGCGGTGTGGTGATCGAGCTGTCCCGCAACGGGCGTACCCGCCTGGGCACCTGGCTCCTGGTCGGCGGTCTCCTCGCCGCGCTCGCCTTCGACTGGCTGATCCTCCCGTAGGGCGGCGGGGCTACAGGTCGAGCACGAGCCGCCCGCCCGCCGACCGGGAGACGCAGATCAGCATCGAGTCCTTCCGTTCCGCGTCGGTGAGCAGCTCGTCCCGGTGGTCGACCTCGCCCGCGAGGACCCGCTGCCGGCAGCTGCCGCAGAAGCCCTGCCGGCAGGAGTACGCCACGTCCGCCAGCTCCTCCCGTACGGCCGCCAGGACCGACCGGTCCGCCGGTACGGTCACCGTCCGGCCCGTGCGCCGCAGTTCGACCTCGAAGGCGCTGCCGCCGGCCGGCGCGGAGGCCGTGAAGCGCTCCAGGCGCGGTTCCCGGCCCTCCGGCATCGCCGCCGCCACGGCCGCCATCAGCCCGTCGGGCCCGCAGCAGTACACGGCCGTCTCCGGGGGCAGCTGCGCGAGGAACGCGAGGTCGGGGCGGCCCGACTCGTCCTCGGCCGCCACCGTCACCCGGTCGCCGCCGAGCCGTTCCACCTCCGCCAGGTACGGCATGGTGGCCCGGCTCCGGCCGCCGTACACCAGCCGCCAGTCCGCCCCGGCCGCCTCGGCGGCGCGCGCCATCGGCAGGACCGGGGTGATGCCGATGCCGCCGGCGACGAAGACGTACGAGGGCGCGGCGGCGAGCGCGAAGCGGTTGCGGGGACCCCGGATCTCGACCTCCACCCCCGGGTGGAGCTGCTCGTGCACCTCGCGGGAGCCGCCCCGGCCGCCCTGCCCCTCCTCGACGAGCCGGGTCGCGATCGTGTACGCGCCGCTGTCGGCCGGGTCGCCGCAGAGCGAGTACTGCCGGACGAGCCCGGAGGGCAGCACCAGGTCGACGTGGGCACCCGGTTGCCAGGAGGGCAGCCGCTCGCCTTCGAGACGGAGCTCCACGACCCCCTCGGCGGGCGTGGAGCGGCCGGTGACCAGGACGCGCCGGGGGACGGTGGCGCCGCGCCCGTACCCGGACACCGGCTCGTCGAGGGCCGGCATCGGCCACAGCGGGGCGGTGCCCATCCGGCGGCGCACCGCGCGGCGGACCAGCAGCGCGGCCCCGGCGGCCAGGGCGACGGTGGTGAACCGGGGCATCAGCGGCCTCCGTTGGCGCCGGGGGAGGAGGCGAGGTAGGCGAGGGCCTGCGCGGTGTCGCCCTCCTGGGACGGGTGGTAGGAGCGGCTGAGGTACCGGGGGATCGAGCGCAGCATGGCCGGGGTGGAGGGCAGCACGCCCTCGCGGCCCCGGCGGACGAAGTCCGCGAAGGAGGCCTTGGGATCGAGCAGGCTCGGATCGTTCTCCAGGAAGAAGCGGACCCCGCGCTGCCAGAGGAAGACGAGCGCGGAGAAGGCCAGCGCCCAGGTGCGGGCGCGGCGCCGGTAACCGCCGTCCAGGTGGAGGAAGAGCTCGAAGGCGACCGCGCGGTGCTCGACCTCCTCCGCGCCGTGCCAGCGCAGCAGGTCCAGCATCATCGGGTCGGCGCCGCGCCGGTCCAGCTCGTCGGCGTTGAGGACCCAGTCGCCGAGGAAGGCCGTGTAGTGCTCGATGGCGGCGATGAGGGCGACCCGCTCCTTCAGCCACCAGCGGCGCGGCCGGCCGGGCGGCAGCGTGCGGTCGCCGAGGAGCTTCTCGAAGAACCAGTCCACCTGCGCGGTGTAGGGGGTGGGGTCGAGGCCCAGCTCCCGCAGGTGGGGGAGGACGTCGTCGTGGGCCTGGGAGTGCACCGCCTCCTGCCCGATGAAGCCGATGACGTCCTCGCGGAGCCGGTCGTCGGTGATGTACGGCAGCGCCTGCTTGTACACGTGCACGAACCACCGCTCCCCGGCCGGGAGCAGCAGGTGCAGCACGTTGATGGTGTGGGTGGTGAAGGGGTCGCCGGGGACCCAGTGCAGCGGGGTCTCCCGCCAGTCGAAGGCGACCTTGCGGGCCTTGAGTTCGACGTGTTCCGACGCCACCGGTGCGGGCTGCGTATTAGACATGGCGTCAATGTACTGAGCGGTAGACGGGCGGCCAAGGGGCGTGCGGGCGCTTTTTGCCCCCGCCCGCCGCCGCCCGCCCGGGCTGCTCCCCCTGCCCGGCCGGGGTCCGGCCGACGCCCCGCCCTCACCGCAACGCCGTCACCCGCGTCCCGTCCCGCAGCGTGCCCGTCACCTCCGCCCGGCTGCCCTGTGCGGCGGGCACGGCGAGGAGGTGCCCCTCCGCGTGCCCCCGGACCCCGCCCGAGAGGTCCAGCGAGGCGACGTCCTCCGTGCCCGCCGCCAGCACGTGCCAGGCCCCGCTCGGGGCGCGCCACAGGACGCCGGCCAGCACGCGCGGGTCCCGCACGCCGCAGGCCGGGGAACCGTCGGAGCGCGCCACGGTCACGGCCGGCGCCCCGGACGGCTTCGTCCCGGCGGGCAGCGGGGGCGCGAACTGGGCCAGGACCCGGCTGCCCGTACCCCGCCACGTCTCCGCCCGGGCGCACACCCAGGACGCCCGCCCCGCCCCCTCCGGCAGCGGCTGCCGGGCGAACCGCCAGGCCTGCACCGACCGCACCCCGTGCCCCCGGACCGCCGCCAGGGCGCAGGCCGTCCGCGCCCACTCCCGCCGCGCCTCCGCCCCCGTCGCGTCCACCGGCGCGGCCGGCGGACCCCACAGGAGCCGGGCCGGCGCCACCTCGCCCAGGTCCGTGAGGAGCCGCCGTCCCGAACCGTCCCCCACCTGAAGGGCGTTCCAGCGGACGCACTCCCGGGCCCGCGCCGGACTCGGCATCGGCTCGGTCACCCCGGACGCGTCCCGCGCGAGCGGCCACGGCTCCTTCGCGGGCATCAGCAGGTCCCGTACCGCCGTCTCCCGCACCCACGGCGCCGTCAGATAGCGGACGTTCTCCGCCGTGCGGGAGACGACCAGCGCCGCCGCGCCGACCGCGTCCGCCGCGTCCGTCCGCGCGAAGTCCAGCGCGGCGCCCGCCGTCCCCTCCACCGGCTCCGCGTACCGCACCACCCGCAACCCGTCGTGGAACAGCACCACCCTGACCCCGTCCAGCACCCCCGCGAACAGCAGCTGCGGCGGCCCCATCGGCGGCCCCACCGGCGTGCCCGGCGTCGCCGCGGAACGGACCGCGCCGCTCGGCCGCGCCCACACGGCAAGGGCCCGCCGCAGCAGCGCCCGGTCCCCGGCCAGCGCGCCCCGCGCGGGCCACACCGAGAAGTCCCGCCGGGTGGATCCCTCCCAGAGCGCCGCCGGGACCCGCTTCACCTGCCCCGGGTCGAGCGCCGCCTCCGCCGCCGGGTGGCGGGCGTACGACGGCGCGGCGGCCCCGTTCCTGCCCCAGCCGTCCCCCGGCAGCCCCAGCATCGTCCCGCACACCACCAGCGCCGCCGCCGCGACCAGCGCCGCCCGCCCGTGCCGGCGGCGCCGCATCAGGTCCGTCGGCCGGGCCTGGAGCGAACACGGGTCGAACTCGGGGGACTCCAGGAGCGCCGCCCCGCCGGCCCGGTCCGCCGCCCCCGCCTTCCCGGCCACCGCCGCGCCCACCCCGTCCGCCTCCGCGAGCGCCGCCGCCGGGTCCGCCACGCCCGCCGCGGCCAGCACCCGCAGCACCTCCGCGTCACCCTGCCGCTCCAGACCGCGCAGCACGTACGCGGCCCGCCCCGGCCCGGACAGCGCCGACAGAAGCTGGTCCAGGGCGAGTTCGTCCGCGCCGCCCACCCGGGGGAAGAGGCGGAGCCCCCACACCTGCGGCAGCAGCGGCGGGAACTGCGCCCGGCGCGGCAGGGCCCACCGCCGCAGCGGCAGTCCGGCCACCAGCGCCTGCCGCAGCACCTCCCCCCGTACGTACGCGTACCCGGGATCGACCGCGTCCTCCGGGCGCCGGGGACCCGGCACCGCCGCCCCCGGCACGCGCCGGCGCGGCAACGCGCGCTGGACGAGCGCGTGCGCCGTCAGCACCCGGCGGTTGCGTCCCAGCGTCGGCGGCAGGACCAGATAGGCGATGCGCACGAGGCGCGGATAGCGCTCCACGAGCGCGGCCTCGGCCTGCTCGACGTCGACGGGGCCGATGGACGAGGGGGCGACATCCTGGATGCTCACATTCAGCAGAACGAGCGATTCTTGCGATGGTCACCTTGGGGGCGGCGGCCGCCCCGGAGCCCCGCCCGCCGTCCGGCCGCCCCTCAGGCGGCGTGGACCGTGAGCCGCTCCCGGATCAGCTCCGTCACCTCGTCCGGCACGCCGAGCCCGTCCCGTACGTACGCCTCCATCGACCCGTGCCGCACCGCCACCTCGTCCAGCGCCGCGTCCAGGTACTCCGGCAGCACCCCGATCAGCTCCAGGGCCAGCTCGGGATCGCCGCCCTGGGCGATGAACCCCTCGATCATCGGCGCGAACGCCTGCCGCACCGCCGTGTTCACGGCCAGGTACTCGCCCCGGACCGTCTCCTCGTCCGCGCCGAGCAGCGACAGGAGCACCACCGCCGCCCACCCCGTGCGGTCCTTGCCCGCCGTGCAGTGGAACAGCAGCGGCCCGGCGCCGGG
This sequence comes from Streptomyces sp. NPDC126503, assembly GCF_040302405.1. NCBI lineage: Bacteria > Bacillati > Actinomycetota > Actinomycetes > Kitasatosporales > Streptomycetaceae > Streptomyces > Streptomyces sp. NPDC126503. Next base: position 80,029 of record NZ_JBEORS010000018.1, on the reverse strand, counting down.
CCGGCCCAGCTCGCCCAGGAGCGCGCGGTACGAGGCCCGCGCCGACGCCCCCGACACGAAGGTCCGGTAGGTGCGCGCGAAGGCCTCGCGCGCCCGTCCCCCGCCCGGGTGCTCCTCGGCGAGGGCCGGATCGGTGAGCAGCTCCTTGAGCCGCGCGGCGGGCGGCAGGCCACTGGTGGCCAGCCGGTCCGCCAGCACGTCCGCGACGAGCAGCCGCGCCCCCTCGGGCAGGCGGTCGGGCCGCTCGGCCCGCTCCGCGTCCGTCCGGAAGTCCACGACGGTACGGATCCCCAGCGCGGCCACCACCGGCTCCGCCGCGTCCAGCCGGTCGAGCTGCGCCGAGCGGAGGACGAGCCCGGGACGGACGCTGCGGCCCGGGCCGAGCGGCAGGCCGCCGAGATCACGGAGGTTGGCGACGGAGACGGCGGGAAGGGCGGGCATGGCGTCGGCTCCTCGGGACGGTGCGTACGGACGCTCTTGCGCCGACCGTAGTGGATGGGGCGGGTCGGGGCAGGTCAGCGGTACCGGCCGGTGGCGGCCCGGTCCTTCCCCCGGGGCGGGGCCGTGGGGGAGGGCGTTCCTGGGGAGGCGGTCTTCTGGGGCCGGCGGCCGGGTGACACCATGGCGGGCGATGACGGATGTCCGGTCGCCGCTGCGCGCCCTGCGAGCCGCGCTCTTCGCGGTGGTGTGCGTGGCACTGTCCGCGGTGGGGCATTCGTCCATGTCTGCCCACCCGCTGCCGCCGCTCGCCCTGCTCGCCGCCTTCGCGGTGACCGCGGGCGCCGCCTGGGCCGGGGCGGGCCGCCGCCGGGGCCCGGCGGCGATCGCCGGAGCGCTGCTCGTCCTGCAGGGCGCGCTGCACCTGACCTTCTCGGCCATGGGCGGCCACGCGCCGGTCCCGGCCGCCACCCCGGCCACCCACGGCGCGCACGGTCACGGTCACGGGCACGGCGGGCGGACCGTCACGGACGTGGCGGGCGCCGTCCCCGAGGCCGCGGCCGGCTCCGGCATGCTCGCCGCCCACCTCCTCGCCGCGCTCCTCTGCGGCCTCTGGCTCGCCCGGGGCGAGGCCGCCCTCTTCACCGTCGCCCGCGCCGCCCTCGCGTCCGCCTTCACCCCGCTGCGCCCGCCGCTCGCCCCCGTCCCGGTGCCGGACGCCCCGCGCGGGCCGGTGCGCCGGACCCGGCGCGACGCCCGCGAGCCGCACTCCGTCCGTCTCGCCCACAGCCTCTCGCGGCGCGGCCCGCCCCGGCCGCCGGCACCCCGCACCACGGCCCTCGGAGCACGCACGGCACACGTCTGACCGGGGGTCGCCCACCCCTGCCGGCGCACACGCCGGCGCAGACCACCGCACGCGTCGTACGCCGACGCGCGCCCGTTTCCAAGGACCGTCATGACCCTCGACGACCTCGCGCGCCCGGAAACCCCCGGCACGCCACCCCCGGCGGACCCGCGCCCCGCCGGCGGATCCACCGGTCCGGCCGCCGCCGGTCCCGCCACCCGGCCCGGCACCTGGGCCGCCCTGCGCCCCCTCGTCCTGCGCGTCCACTTCTACGCGGGCGTCCTCGTCGCCCCCTTCCTCCTCGTCGCCGCCGTGAGCGGCCTCCTCTACGCCCTCTCCTTCCAGGCCGAGAAGGTGGTGTACGCCCACGAACTGGAGGTCCCCGTCGGCGACACCGTCCTGCCGCTCGCACAGCAGGTGCGCCTCGCCCGCGAGGCCAACCCGAACGGCACCGTCACCGCCGTCCGCCCCGGCGCCGAACCCGGCGCGACCACCCGCGTCCTGATGGCCGACCCCGACGTCCCGGAGGGCACCTCGCTCGCCGTCTTCGTGGACCCGTACACCGGTGACATCCGCGGACAGCTCCCCAGCTACGGCAGCTCCGGCGCGCTCCCGCTGCGCACCTGGATCGACGGCCTCCACCGCGATCTGCACCTGGGGGACCTCGGCCGGAACTACAGCGAGCTCGCCGCGAGCTGGCTGTGGGTGGTCGTCCTCGGCGGCCTGTTCCTCTGGTTCGGCCGGCGCCGGGCGAAGCGCCGCACCCTGGTCCTGCCCGAGAGCGGGCCGAGGTCCCGCCGCCGCACCCTCTCCTGGCACGGCTCGGTCGGCCTGTGGGCCGCCCTCGGCCTGCTCCTGCTCTCCGCCACCGGCCTGACCTGGTCGCGGTACGCGGGGGAGAACATCGGCACCGTCCAGGACCGTCTCGGCGGCGCCACGCCCACCCTCGCGGCGGAGCTCACGCCCGCCCGGGGCGCCGGCGGTGCCACCGGCCACGAGGGGCACGAGGGCCACGAGGGCCGCGGCACGGGCGGGGAGGGGCAGGCCCCGGCCACGGACATCGGCATCGACCGGGCGGTCGCCGCGGCCCGCGCCGCCGGCATCGACAGCCCCTCGATATCGGTCGCCCCGCCGGCGGACGGCAAGGGGTACGTCGTCAAGGAGACCGACACGCAGTTCCCGGTCGAGCTGGACGCCGTGGCCCTGGACCCGGCCGACGGCACGGTCGTCGACCGCCTCCGCTTCACCGACTACCCGCTGCTCGCCCAGCTGACCCGGATCGGCATCGACGCCCACACCGGGGTCTTCCTCGGCCTGTTCAACCAACTGGCCCTGGCCGCCCTCGCGCTGGCCCTCGTCCTGCTCATCCTGTGGGGCTATCGCATGTGGTGGCTGCGCCGCCCGGGCCGCCCGGTCGCGCGCGGCACCTGGCGGCGGATCCCGGTCACCCTGCTGCTGCCCTGCGCGGCGGCCACCGCCCTGGTGGCCTGGTTCGTCCCGCTGCTCGGCGTCAGCCTGCTGCTGTTCCTCGCCGTCGACCTCGGCCTCGCCCTGAAGGCGAGGCTGAGGTCCCGGTACCGGGCCCGGCGAACGGCCTGATCAGGGCACGTACTTGTAGCCGACCCGCCGTACGGTCTGGATCGTACGGCGGTGCTCGGCGCCCAGCTTGCGGCGCAGCCGCGCCACGTGGACGTCGACGGTACGGCCGTCGCCGACGTGCCCGTATCCCCACACCGTCGTGACCAGCCGGTCCCGGCTGTGCACCCGGTGGGGGTGCGCGACCAGGTGGGCGAGCAGCTCGAACTCCAGGTACGTGAGGTCGAGCGCCCGCCCGTCCACGACGGCGATCCGCCGCTCGCCGTCGATGACGACGGGGCCCGTCGCCTCCGCGGCCACCGGCGCGGCCGGCGACGGCCCGGGCTGCGGCCGGGTGGCGTACGTCTGCTGGGACGGGAAGCCGCCCTGGACGGGGGGCTGTTCGTCGGCGGGGACGAGGACGAGGTAGCCGACCATCGGCGGGCGACCGGGCAGCACCGGCAGCGCGTGCGGCGGCGCCGGCAGCAACTGGGCGCCGGGCGGCAGGAAGTCGGCGACCCGGGCGAGTCCCGCGGCCTCGCTCGGGTCGACGGCCCGCAGCCGGTGCCGGCCGGGCCGGACCCCGGCGGACAGCGGGGAACCGGACAGGGGAGCGGCGGTCAGGGAGGAGGCGACGGGCACGCGGGCAGGGGCGGTCGGGGTGGGGACCATGGAAGTCTCAGCTCTTTCGCGCGAAATGACGGACGGTCAGACGTCGTACGTGTCATGCGCGGCGGCCGAAGGCCGGAGGATCGGACCGTTTGCCGATCGGAGGCTTTAGAGGGCCGGCGCGTTCGTCGCGCGGCAACACACCCGGTCGAAATCGTGGTGCTGGCGGGAAGGCCAGAACGGCTGGAGGTCGTCGCGACCCGTCGCGGTGTCGTTCTTCGTGGCGGCCATATCCCTACTCTACTACTGGGGAACCGGATCGGTCCCGTACCGTCCGCAGAGCAAGACGCCCCGGGCCACGCGGCGGACACACGACCGCAACGGACCGGCCACGTCCGCCGCCGTACGGCCCCGCCCATGACGAGAGGGCGCCCGCCGTCACGTACGGCGGACGCCCTCTCCCTGTCGGGCGGGTGCGGATCAGACCTGGCCGGCCTTCTCCAGGGCCTCGCAGCAGGTGTCCACCATGAGGCGGGTCACCACGTACGGGTCCACGTTCGCGTTCGGGCGGCGGTCCTCGATGTAGCCCTTGCCGTCCTGCTCGACCTGCCACGGGATGCGGACCGAGGCGCCGCGGTCCGAGACGCCGTAGGAGTACTGGTCCCACGGAGCGGTCTCGTGCAGGCCCGTCAGACGGTCGTCGATGCCCGCGCCGTAGTTCTTGACGTGGTCGAGCGGCTTCGAGCCCTCACCGAGCGCCTCGCAGGCGGTGATGATCGCGTCGTAGCCCTCGCGCATGGCCTTGGTGGAGAAGTTGGTGTGCGCGCCCGCGCCGTTCCAGTCGCCCTTCACCGGCTTCGGGTCGAGCGTCGCGGCCACGTTGAAGTCCTCGGCCGTGCGGTAGAGCAGCCAGCGGGCCACCCACAGCTGGTCGGCGACCTCCAGCGGCGCGAGCGGGCCGACCTGGAACTCCCACTGGCCGGGCATGACCTCGGCGTTGATGCCGGAGATGCCGAGTCCGGCCTTCAGGCAGTTCTCCAGGTGCGCCTCGACGACCGGACGGCCGTGGATCTCGTCCACGCCGACGCCGCAGTAGTAGCCGCCCTGCGGGGCCGGGAAGCCGTTGACCGGGAAGCCGAGCGGACGGGTGCCCTCGAAGAACGTGTACTCCTGCTCGATGCCGAAGATCGGCTCCTGCGCGGCGTAACGGGCGTACGTCTCCGCCAGCGCGGCGCGCGTGTTGGAGGAGTGCGGCGTCATGTCCGTGTTGAGGACCTCGCACAGCACCAGGATGTCGGCGCCGCCGCGGATCGGGTCCGGGCAGGAGAAGACCGGCTTGAGCACGCGGTCCGAGGCGTGGCCCTCGGCCTGGTTCGTGCTGGAACCGTCGAAGCCCCAGATCGGCAGCTCCTCCAGGGCGAGACCCTCACCGGCGATGATCTTCGTCTTCGAGCGAAGCTTGGCGGTCGGCTCGGTGCCGTCGATCCAGATGTACTCAGCCTTGAAGGTCACGGGTCTCATCCTTTGGCGTGCTGCTGCGGGTTCTCGTACTCGCGGCGGCTCGCTGCGCTGCGAGAAGCTGCGGTCTCGTTCTGCGCGCAGCTTGGCAACACGGGATTTCCCTTCGGTTGCCCGTTTGTGAACCCCGTGTTACTCGACCCTCCCGGCGCCGGGGGCCCCAGGGGCCGCCGCCCGGCCCCCGCGTCCGCTGTCGGCGGGGCACGGCAGACTGGGGGGCATGGCGGACCACCCGGGCGCGAAGCCCCGCATCGGACTCCTCGGCACCGGCCCCTGGGCCGCGCGCACCCACGCCCCGGCGCTCGCCGCGCACGCGGGCGTCACCTTCGCGGGCGTGTGGGGCAGACGCCCCGAGGCCGCCCGCGAGCTCGCCGCCGCCTCCGGCACGCGGGCGTACGAGGACGTGGACGCGCTCCTCGACGCCTGCGACGCCGTCGCGCTCGCCCTCCCGCCGGACGTGCAGGCGCCGCTGGCGGTCCGGGCAGCGCGGGCCGGCCGGCACGTCCTCCTCGACAAGCCGGTCGCCACGACGGTACCGGCCGCCCGAGAGGTCGCCGGGGCGGTGGAGGCCGCGGGGGTGGCGTCGGTCGTCTTCTGCACCCTCCGCTTCGCCGAGCCCACCGCCGGCTGGATCGACGCGCAGGCGCGGGCCGGCGGCTGGTTCCTGGGCGAGGCGCACTGGCTCGGCTCCCTCTACGGCCCGGGGTCCGCCAGTCCGTACGCGGCCTCGCCCTGGCGGCGCACCAAGGGCGGCCTGTGGGACGTGGGCCCGCACGTCCTCTCCGTCCTCCTGCCGGTCCTGGGCGACGTCACCGGCCTCACCGCCGTCCGGGGCCCCGGTGACCTCCACCATCTGGTCCTGCGGCACGCCTCGGGCGCGAGCAGCACCGCCACGCTCACGCTCGGCGCCCCGGCGCAGGCGGCGGGGGCCTCGCTCACCCTGCACGGCACCCGTGGCCGCGCCGAACTGCCCGGCTGGAACGGGGCGGTGGACGCCTTCGGCGCGGCCGTCGACGCCCTCGTCACCTCCGCCCGCACCGGCGTCCCGCACGCCTGCGACGCCCGCTTCGGTCTGCGCCTCACCGAGATCCTGGCCGAGGCGGAGAACACGACCCCCGCCCCCTGACCGGTTCCGCCCGGTGGAAAGGGCTCCCGCCGGGCGGGCCGGACCGGCCTCAGCGGGAGAGGGCGTCCCGTACGGCCTCCTCCGACCGGGCGACCACCGCCGTGCCGTCGTCGGCCGTGATGATCGGCCGCTGGATGAGCTTCGGGTGCGCGGACAGCGCCTCCACCCACCGGTCCCGGTGCTCCGCGTCCCGCGGCCACTCCTTCACCCCGAGCTCCTTGGCGACCGGCTCCTGGGTGCGGGTGATGTCCCACGGTTCGAGCCCGAGCCGGTCCAGGACCTCCCGGATCTCGTCGGGCGTCGGTACGTCCTCCAGGTAGCGCCGCACGGTGTACCGGGCGCCCTCCTCGTCGAGCAGACCGAGCGCGCCACGGCACTTGGAACAGGCGGGATTGATCCAGATCTCCATGGGCGTACGGTACCCCCCCGACCGTCTTCCACCACCCCCCAAACGCCCTCTGGCCAGGGGCGATTGTCAGTGGGGGCCACTAAAATGGGGGGTGAGAGCGAGGGCCCCGGGGAGGGCCCCCGCCCACCGTTCGCCAGGAGGTAGCCCATGGCTCTCGCCGTGATCCGGACACCGTCCCCCGAACCCTGGACGCCCCTTCCGAAGAAGCCGCTTCCCCCGGGCCGCCCCCGCGAGTGGTACGTGACGCACAACCGGCGCCTGAAGGCGATGCGTCTGGCCATCGCCCTGCTGGACTCCGGTGTGTACATCCCGTCGAAGGCGACCGACGCGACCATACGGAACACCGCGCACAGCCTGGGCATCCACCCGCCGTCCGACACCACCTGCCGCATGGTCCGCGCCCTCATCCGCTACGGCCGCTGACCCCGGCGCGGGGCGCCTCCCGCCCCGGACACGGCAAAGGCCGCCACCCCCGACTGCGGGGTGGCGGCCCTCTATGCTTCTGGTGCGCCTCACGGCTTAGAGGTCGAAGTAGAGCTCGAACTCGTGCGGGTGCGGGCGGAGCTGGATCGGGGCGATCTCGTGGGTGCGCTTGTAGTCGATCCAGGTCTCGATGAGGTCGGAGGTGAAGACACCGCCGGCCTGCAGGTACTCGTTGTCCTCCTCCAGGGCCTTGAGGACGGCCTCGAGGTTGGTCGGGACCTGCGGGACGCTCGCGTGCTCCTCGGGAGCCAGCTCGTAGAGGTCCTTGTCGATCGGCTCCATCGGCTCGATCTTGTTCTTGACGCCGTCGAGGCCCGCGAGGAGCAGGGCGGAGAAGGCGAGGTACGGGTTCGAGGACGGGTCCGGCGCGCGGAACTCGACGCGCTTGGCCTTCGGGTTCGAGCCCGTGATCGGGATGCGCATGGCGGCGGAGCGGTTGCGCTGCGAGTAGACCAGGTTGACCGGCGCCTCGAAGCCCGGGACCAGGCGGTGGTAGGAGTTCACCGTCGGGTTGGTGAAGGCGAGCAGCGACGGGGCGTGCTTGAGGATGCCGCCGATGTAGTAGCGGGCGGTGTCCGACAGGCCCGCGTAGCCGGCCTCGTCGTAGAACAGCGGGTCGCCGTTCGACCACAGCGACTGGTGGACGTGCATGCCCGAGCCGTTGTCACCGAAGATCGGCTTCGGCATGAAGGTCGCGGTCTTGCCGTTGCGCCAGGCGACGTTCTTGATGATGTACTTGAACAGCATCAGGTCGTCGGCCGCCGCGAGCAGCGTGTTGAACTTGTAGTTGATCTCCGCCTGGCCGGCGGTGCCCACCTCGTGGTGCTGGCGCTCGACCTGCAGGCCGACCTTCTCCAGCTCCAGGGACATCTCCGAGCGCAGGTCGGCGAAGTGGTCGACCGGCGGGGCCGGGAAGTAGCCGCCCTTGTAGCGGACCTTGTAGCCCCGGTTGTCCTCCTCCTTGCCGGTGTTCCAGGCGCCGGCCTCGGAGTCGATGTGGTAGAAGCCCTGGTTCGCGGAGGTCTCGAAGCGGACCGAGTCGAACACGTAGAACTCGGCCTCGGGGCCGAAGTACGCGGTGTCGGCGATGCCGGTGGAGGCCAGGTACGCCTCCGCCTTCTTCGCGATGTTCCGCGGGTCACGGCTGTACTGCTCGCCCGTGATCGGGTCGTGGATGAAGAAGTTGATGTTGAGCGTCTTGTCCCGGCGGAACGGGTCCAGGCGGGCCGTCGACAGGTCGGCGCGCAGCGCCATGTCGGACTCGTGGATGGCCTGGAATCCGCGGATCGACGAGCCGTCGAAGGCCAGCTCCTCGGACGGGTCGAAGGCGGTCGCCGGGATCGAGAAGTGCTGCATCACGCCGGGCAGGTCGCAGAAGCGGACGTCGACCATCTTGACGTCCTCGTCCTTGATGAACTTTGCGACCTCGTCGGCGTTCTGGAACCCGTGCTTGGACATCCAACTCCTCCTACTCCCGGCCCGGGGAGGGGCGGGGGTTGCAGCTCGGTCGTGCGGCCGGTGCGGTGGCACACGCTCGGTCCCGACCATAGGCAGACGGGATTTCTCCAGCATGACCCATTTGTTTCGTCGAAGTTAACCGGGACGGCTCGTACCCCGCCGTGTCGGGTCCCATCCCCACCCGGGCCGAAGTGATCGAAAAGGGGCGCAGTACCGTGGTCGGGTGGACAACAGGCAAGCACTCGGATCGTGGCTCTCCGGCCCCCGTGCCGCGGCGGAGCAAGCAGGCGTGGACTTCGGGTACCGGGGGCAGCAGCTGGGGCTGCCCGAGGAGGGGCCCGGCTCGATCGCCCGCCCCGGGCGGCGCCTCGGTGCCCTCGCCGTCGACTGGGGCCTGTGCCTTCTGATCGCATACGGTCTGATCACCGACGGCTACAGCCAGGCCACCGGCAACTGGGCGCTCGGCATCCTGCTCGTCATGAGCGTGCTGACCGTCGGCACCATCGGCTCCACCCCCGGCAAGCGGATCTTCGGCCTGCGGGTCGCGTCGGCGCACGGCGGCCGGCTGAGCCTCCCGCGCGTGGCGCTCCGCTCGCTCCTCGTCTGCCTGGCGATTCCGGCCCTCATCTGGGACCGGGACGGACGCGGCCTGCACGACCGCCTCTCCGGCGCCGTCCAGGTCCGCGTCTGAGCGGCGCCGCCGCACACGTACCGCGCACACGGAGAACGGCCCCGGACCACTGAGGTCCGGGGCCGTTCTCCGTCTGTGCTCTCGGGCGCGTCAGCGCATCTTTCCGCCGCGCGGCATCCGCATGCCCTTCGGCATCGGCCCCTTGGGCAGCGGCATGTTGCTCATGAGGTCGCCCATCGCGCGCAGCCGGTCGTTGGCCGCGGTGACCTGCGGGCCGGTGAGCACGCGGGGGAGCTTGAGCATGGTGGTGCGGACCTTCTTCAGGGGGACCTGGCCCTCACCGTCACCGACGATGATGTCGTGCACCGGCACGTCCACCACGATGCGGTTCATCTTCTTCTTCTCGGCCGCCAGCAGGCTCTTGACCCGGTTCGGGTTGCCCTCGGCGACGAGCACGATGCCCGCGCGGCCCACCGCGCGGTGCACCACGTCCTGGCTGCGGTTCATCGCGACGGCCGGGGTGGTGGTCCAGCCCCGTCCGACGTTCTGCAGTACCGCCGCCGCCGCGCCCGGCTGGCCCTCCATCTGCCCGAAGGCGGCGCTCTCCGCGCGCCGCCCGAAGACGATGGCCATCGCCAGGATCGCCAGGACGAAGCCCAGGATGCCCAGGTAGACCGGGTGTCCGATCAGGAAGCCGATACCGAGGAGGACACCGAGAACGACGATGCCCACGCCCGCGACGACGAGTCCGACCTTCGGGTCGGCCTTCCGGGTCATCTGGTACGTGAGGGCGATCTGCTTCAGTCGCCCGGGGTTCGCGGCGTCAGCGCCGCCCGTGTTTGCCTTCCTCGCCATGTCCTGAAGTTTACGTGGCCCGGGACGTCCGGCCCGACACGGCCTCCAGCACGTGCTGGGCCTCCACGCGGTCCTTGGCGCGCCGGCGGTCCTCCAGGACGGAGGTCCAGGCGTTGCGCCGGGCGGTGCGCTGGCCCGCGCCGAGGAGAAGGGACTCCACGGCCTTCAGGGCGTCGGTGACGGACGGGATCGCGGTGACGCGAAGATGCGTCGGTGCGGCCGGCATCTCGGGGTCCTCCCTCGATAGGGGTGAGAGACGTGGCGGGGGGTAGGAGCGGTGGTGGCGGTGCGTGAAACCAGGCTCACTCACTGGTGTTACCAGGGCATGGCCGGGCGGTCAAACACTGATGAAACGCCGATGCGGCCATGCGGCCCAGCCCCCGCAACGGCCGCGCGGCCCGCACGCCCCGCTGAGCTGCGGAGGGCGTACGGGCCGCGTGCGACCGGCCGCGACCGGCCGGTCAGGACGTGTGCGGCGACTCACACGGGCGCCCGGCCGGCCTCGTGCGGCGCTCAAGCGCGCCTCAAGCGGAAGCGGGGCTCCGCCGGGCCCGGCCCCGGGGCTCCGGAGGGGCGGTACGGACCCCACCGGAGCGACCGTAGGGAGACCCCGGCCGGATCGGCCCGGCCCCCGCGGGGGACCGGGCGGGTGTCAGACCGCCTGCGAGGCGTCGACCGCCGTGCCGCGCTTCTCGATCGCCTGCTGGTACAGGCGGCCCGCGCGGTACGAGGAGCGGACCAGCGGGCCCGACATGACACCGGAGAAGCCGATCTCGTCGGCCTCCTCCTTCAGCTCCACGAACTCCTGCGGCTTGACCCAGCGCTCCACGGGGTGGTGCCGGACCGAGGGGCGCAGGTACTGCGTGATGGTGATGAGCTCGCAGCCCGCGTCGTGCAGCTGCTGGAGCGCCTCGCTGATCTCCTCGCGGGTCTCGCCCATGCCGAGGATCAGGTTCGACTTCGTGACCAGACCGTAGTCACGGGCCTTGGTGATGACGTCGAGCGAGCGCTCGTAGCGGAAGCCCGGGCGGATCCGCTTGAAGATCCGCGGCACGGTCTCGACGTTGTGCGCGAAGACCTCGGGGCGGGAGGCGAAGACCTCCTCCAGGAGCTCCGGCACCGCGTTGAAGTCGGGGGCGAGCAGTTCGACCTTGGTACGGCCGTCGGCGCGGCCCGCGGTCTGCTGGTGGATCTGGCGCACGGTCTCCGCGTACAGCCAGGCGCCGCCGTCCTCCAGGTCGTCGCGGGCGACGCCGGTGATCGTGGCGTAGTTCAGGTCCATCGTGACGACGGACTCGCCCACGCGGCGCGGCTCGTCACGGTCGAGGGCCTGCGGCTTGCCGGTGTCGATCTGGCAGAAGTCGCAGCGCCGGGTGCACTGGTCACCGCCGATGAGGAAGGTCGCCTCGCGGTCCTCCCAGCACTCGAAGATGTTGGGACAGCCCGCCTCCTGGCAGACCGTGTGCAGGCCCTCGCTCTTCACGAGCCCCTGCATCTTCGTGTACTCGGGCCCCATCTTCGCCCGGGTCTTGATCCACTCGGGCTTGCGCTCGATGGGGGTCTGGGCGTTCCGGACCTCCAGGCGCAGCATCTTGCGTCCGTCGGGTGCGACTGCGGACACATCGGCTCCTGTAGCTTCGATTCTTCGGCGCACACCAGGGTACGCCCGTTGCTTCTCATGCCTCACCTGTGGCCAACCCATGGCCAAGGCCCTGCATTCCTGAGGCGCCGGTGTGTGTCGGTGCCCCGTCCCCGGGGCGGCGGGCGCCCTGTCGGCGCCCGCCGCCCGCGCTCCGTCAGGCGGAGGCGGTCTCGATCTCGCGCGGCTTGGGGTCCGCGTTCTCCAGCACGTCCCGCAGGTGCCGCTCCACGACCGGGAGGACCTCCTCGACCGTGACGTCGCGGCCCAGCTCGTTGGCGAAGGAGGTCACGCCCGCGTCGCGGATGCCGCACGGGATGATCCGGTCGAACCAGGCGTTGTCCGGGTTCACGTTGAGCGAGAAGCCGTGCATGGTGACGCCCTTGGCGACCCGGATGCCGATCGCCGCGAGCTTGCGGTCCTCGCGGCGCTGGCCGGCGTTGGAGGGGGCGTACTCGGGCCCGTTCAGGCGGGGGTCGAACTCCTCGTCCTGGAGGCGCGGGTCGAAGTCCAGCGACAGGCCGCCGATGCGGGGGCGCTGCTCGACCGGGTCGCCCAGCACCCACACGCCGCTGCGGCCCTCGACCCGGGTGGTCTCCAGGCCGAGGTCGGCGGCGGTACGGATCAGGGCTTCCTCCAGCCGGCGCACGTGCGCGACCACGTCGACCGGGCGGGGCAGCTTCATGATCGGGTAGCCGACCAGCTGGCCCGGCCCGTGCCAGGTGATCTTGCCGCCGCGGTCCACGTCGACCACCGGCGTCCCGTCGAGCGGGCGCTCGCTGTCCAGGGTGCGCCGGCCGGCCGTGTAGACCGGCGGGTGCTCCAGGAGCAGACAGGTGTCGGGGATCTCGTCGGCGAACCGTGCGGCGTGCACCTCGCGCTGCTTGTCCCAGGCCACCTGGTAGTCGACGGCGTCCGCGCCGAAGCCCAGGCGGACGAATCGCAGCTCACTCACGGCCATGCCTCCTCCTGGGTGCCGCGAGCCGGGTTCCGGGGATCGTCCCGGGGTGGGAGCCGGCCCGGCACCCTGCGTTGTACGCGCCCATGCCACTGTACGGCGGAGCCCGGGACGCCCCTCCGGCAGGTGACGGGGGCACCTCCGCGCGCGGCGCGTCAGCAGCGCCTGCCAATCCTCACACGATCGGATGAATGTGGGGCGAAGCTGGCGGTACGGGCCGTGCGGACCGCTAAATTCGCGCCGTTCCTTGAGGGTCCGAACGGGCTGCCACCTGGGCCCGGAAGGCAGGAGACCGCACAGCCGATGACGGAACGACCGCCGCAGCGCATCCCGAACCGCCAGCTCGCCGCGCTCATCGCCGAAGCCGGGTTCTCCCATGCGGGCCTCGCCCGACGCGTCGACCAGCTCGGTCTCGAGCACGGGCTCGACCTGCGGTACGACAAGACCTCCGTGACCCGCTGGCTGCGCGGCCAGCAGCCGCGCGGCACCACTCCCGCCCTCATCGCCGAGGTCTTCACCCGCCGCCTCGGCCGCCGGCTCTCCGCCCAGGACCTCGGCCTCGACGCCTGCGCGCCCGTCTACGCGGGCCTGGAGTTCGCCGCCACCCCCGAGGAGGCCGTCGACATCGTCAGCGGCCTCTGGCGCAAGGACTCCGGCAGCCACGCGGAGCTGCGCAAGATCGCCTTCACCCCGGCGGGCCTGGTCGTGCCCAGCCGGGACTGGCTCATCGGCCGCTCCGACGAGCGGGTGGCCCGCGGCGAGCCGCCGCACGGCCCGCCGGTCCGGGGGACGGCCGCGCGGGACCCGAGGGTCCCGCCCCAGGGCCGCTTCACCGTCCCGCGCCAGCGCGGCACGGACCGGGGCCCCGGCCAGCGGGTCTCCAGCGGCGACATCGCCGCGCTCCGCTCCGTCGGCGAACTCTTCCGCACCCTCGACCACGCCTACGGCGGCGGCCACGCCCGCCAGGCCCTCGTCCGCTACCTGGAGCACGAGGCCGAGCCGATGCTCCGCGGCACCTACGGGGAGGCCACCGGGCGCCGCCTCTTCGCCGCCGCCGCCGACCTCACCCGGCTCGCCGGCTGGACCTCGTACGACATCGCCGCGCACGGGCTCGCCCAGCGGTACTTCGTCCAGGCGCTGCGCCTCGCCCAGGCCGCCGGGGACCGGGCCTACGGCTCGTACGTGCTCCTCACCATGAGCTGCCAGGCCGTCTACCTCGGCCACGGGCGGGAGGCCGTCCAGCTCGCCCGGGTCGCGCAGCAGGGCGTCGGCCCCGCCGCGCCGCCCGTCGTCCAGGCGATGCTCCACGCCGTCGAGGCCCGCGGTCACGCCGTCCTCGGCGAGGCGCGGGCGTGCAGCGCCTCCCTGGCCCGCGCCGAGCGCGCGCTCGACGGGGCCCGGCCCGGCGACGAGGTGCCGTACTGGGCCCGCACCTTCGACGAGGCGCAGCTCGCCGACGAACTCGGGCACTGCCACCGCGACCTCCAGCAGTACCGGCCCGCCGCCCAGCACGCCGAGCGCGCCCTCCAGCTGCGCGCCCCCGGCTTCGCCCGCAGCCGCCTCTTCTGCCGGGTCGTGCTCGCCACCGCCCGGCTCGCCCTCGGCGAGCTGGAGCAGGCCTGCGCGCTGGGCGCCGAGGCGGCCCAGCAGGCCTCGGAGATGCGCTCCGCCCGGGCCCTCGAGTACGTCCGGGACTTCGAGCGCCGCCTGGAGCCGTACCGCGACGCCGCTCCCGTCCGCACCTACCGGGACCGGGTCTCCGCGCTCCTCTGACGCCGCGCCGGCCGGCCCGGCGGGGCGTCAGGCCGCCTCCTCCTCCGCCCTCCCGGCCCCGTCCGGGAGGCGGACACCCAGGTCCGACAGGAGGGCGTCGGCCGCCCGGTGGGCCGAGGCGAGCGTGCCCTGCGGGGTCGCGGTGGCCCGGTGGTCACCGCACACGTACAGCCCCGCGAGCAGCCGCACCGAGCGGCGCACGTCGTGCGGCGGGCGCATCGCCGGGGCCGCGTCCGGGGTGTGGTGCAGGGCCAGCAGCTCCCACTCGTCCGTGGACGTGCCGTACAGCGTCGCCAGGTGCTTGCGCACCCGGCGCTCCGCGTCGTCCGGCGGCGTACCGAGCACCGTCGAGGTGATCAGGGGCCGGCCCGCGGGGGCACGGCTCGGGTCGACCGCGCTCATCACCGCCGTGTGGGCCACCGGCCCGTCCGGGTCGGACTCCAGGAGCAGCGTCGGCTCCTCGGTGGGCGCCACCGGCGCCGTGTGGTGCAGGACGGTGACCGCGTGGAAGTCCGGCACCCGCAGCCCCGGCAGCAGCGCCGCCGCCGTGCGCGCCCCGGTCGCCAGCAGCACCGAGCGGCAGCCGAACACCCCGTGCTCCGCCGTGGCGACCCGGGAGACGGACACGTCCGTGACCCGGACGCCGGTACGGACCGTCCCGGGCGGCAACGCGTCCGCGAGCCGCTCCGGCAGCGCCGCCGACCCGCCCTCCGGCACCGCGAGCCGTCCCCGCGCGAAGGCCCGCAGCGCCAGGTCCGCCTGGCGGCTCGACATGCCGAGGTCCGGGTCGGAGAGGAGCGCGGCGAGCAGGGGCCGCAGTACGCCCTGCACGGTCCGGGCGGGCAGCCGGGCGTTCAGCGCCTCCCGCGCGGTCCGCTCCGGCCGGGCCAGGAGCCGGGGCGGCGGGGTCGTGGCGAGCCGGACCAGGGAGGCGCCGAGCCGCGCCTGGTCGAGCGAGGCGGCCGGATTTCGCGGGGCGCTCGCGAGGGCGCGCGCCACGCTGAACGCTCCCCCCACGCTCCGGTGTCCGCCGCCCCGGCGCGGATGGGGCGCCCCCCACCGCCCGTACCGCCCGTCGCTGTGGACGAGCACCCCGGGCGCGAAGGACCGCAGCGGGAGACCGTCCAGGCCGGGCGTGGCGCGCAGTTCCCCGGGCGAGAGGGTGAGCAGCGGTCCCACCCGGTCGAGCCGGAAGCCGTCGACGGCATCGGTGGCCAGCCGTCCGCCGGCCCGCGGCTCCGCCTCCAGGACGGCGACGGTGAGCCCCGCGCCGGTCAGCCGGCGGGCCGCCGCGAGACCGGCGATCCCGGCCCCCACGACGACGACGTCGACCTCCTCCACGACGTCCCCCCGCTGTGCGCTGTTCGCGGTACTGAGCACGTGCCCCTCCCCAGGTCGCGGCCACCGGTGGGAGGCCTTATGCCCTCAACGGGACTGCGGAATGCCGGAGTTCGCCGTCGTTTCGAGCGGTGGACGCCGGGCGGTGGGCATCGAGCCTAGGCAGCGCTCCCACGGACGACGTCCGCGCGTGCCGGGGTGCGCGGTGCACGGGGGAGCACACGGCGCGTGCCGGGGGAGCTCGGGGCGGGCGGCGCCGGGGCCGGCCCCCGCCGGGGGCCGGTGGATCAGTGCGCGGCTGCCCGGATCGCGTCGTCGATCGACGGGAAGGCGAAGGTGAAGCCGGACTCCGTCAGACGTCCCGGCAGCACCCGCTGACTGCCGAGCACGTCCCCCGCGAAATCCCCGAGGACCAGCTTCAGGGCCGGGGCCGGCACGGTGAGGAGGGCCGGCCGCTTCAGGACGCGGGCCATCGCCGCCGTCACCTCGCGGTTGGTGACCGGGTCCGGGGCGGTGAGGTTCACCGGGCCCGACAGGGACGGGGTGTCGACGAGGTGGCGCAGGGCGGCCACCTCGTCGTGCAGCGAGATGAAGGACCAGTACTGCCGGCCGTCGCCCATCCGCCCGCCGAGACCGGCGCGGAAGACCGGGAACAGCCGTCCCCACGCCCCGCCCTCGCGCGCCACCACCAGGCCCGTCCGGGCGTACGTCACCCGGATGCCGGCCTCCTCCGCGGGGGCCGCCGCGGCCTCCCACTCCACGCACACCGAGGGCAGGAAGCCGCTGCCCGCCGGGGCGCTCTCGTCCACCGCCCGGCTGCCGGTGTCCCCGTACCAGCCGAGCGCCGTCCCGCAGACCAGCACCTCGGGCGGGTCCGCGAGCGAGGCGAGGGCCTGGGAGATCGCCGCCGTGCCGAGGACCCGGCTGTCGCGGATCTCCTTCTTGTACGCCTCGTTCCACCGGCGCTCGCCGACCCCGGCGCCCGCCAGGTGCACCACGGCGTCCACGCCGACGAGGCCGGCGGCGTCCACGTACAGCCGTTTCGGGTCCCACTCCACCTCGTCGGCGGTCCGGGCGGGCCGCCGGACCAGGCGGAGGACGTCGTGGCCGTCGGCGCGCAGGGAGCGCACCAGGGCCGAACCGATGAGGCCGGAGGCGCCGGTGACGGCGACGCGCCTGCGGGCGGCGGACGTGCGGGGAGCGGATCGCTGCATGGGCCCATCCTGCCCCCGCCGCCCGGGTCGTGGCACAGTGACCGGCATGATCACGCAGGAAACGCGGATACGCCCCGCCGTCCACGCGGACGGTGACGCCCTCGGCCGGCTGGACCGGGACACCTGGTCCCCCCTCCACGCGGTGCTGCCCCGGCCCACGGGGCCGTACGCGCCCTTCTTCGACGAGCGGCACCGGCCCGATGACCACCTCGTCGCCGTGCGCGGGGAGGAGATCCTCGGCTACGTGCGGGTGGTGCCGCCGACCCGGCTGCCCACCAACGCCCACGTCCGCCAGATCCAGGGCCTCGCCGTCGCCGACGCGGCCCGAGGGCAGGGCGTGGCGCGGGCGCTGCTGCGGGCGGCCATGGACCGGGCGCGCGCGGAGGGCGCCGTCCGTCTCACCCTCCGGGTCCTCGGGCACAACGCGCCGGCCCGCGCCCTGTACGCCTCCGAGGGCTTCGTGGTGGAGGGTGTGCTGCCGGGGGAGTTCCTGATCGACGGAGTCTCGGTCGACGACGTCCTGATGGGCCGTTCGCTGACCCCTTAGGCGTCCCGTGACCGCCCCAGGAGGCGCGTGCCGTCGGTCAGTTCGCGCAGGCAGCGCACGGCGAGGGCGGCCGGGGAGCCCTCGCCGCGCAGGGGGGCGTCCGTCTCGGCCCAGGTCTCCAGGGCGATCCGGATGGCGTCGGTGGCGGCGGCGGCCGCCAGGCGGACCTCCAGGAGGTCCGCGTCCGGCCCGGCGAGCCCGGCGACGATGTCGCGCAGCCGTTCCTCCGACTCCTGGTTGACCCGGTACCAGACCGCCCGCAGGGCCGGGTCTCCGGCGGAGGCCCGCAGCAGGCCCCGGGTCCAGCGCAGCCCTTCCTCGTCCGCGCCGGTCGCGGGGGTCAGCGACTCGGCGATCGAACGCTCCAGGGCCTCGGGCACGGCGGTGCCGGGCCGGGCCTCCGCGAGCCGTTCGCGCCACCGGTCGGCGCCGACCGACAGGAGCGGGGCGACCGCGTCCTGCTTGGAGCGGAAGTAGCGGTAGAAGGTGCGCAGGGCGACCCCGGCCCGCCCGGCGATGTCCTCGGCCGTGGTCCCGTCGGGGCCGTGCTCGGTGAAGAGTTCGGCGGCGGCGCGGGCGATGTCCAGCTGTGTGGCCGCCTTGCGGCGCTCGGTCAGGGAGGGCTTGGTGCTCACCGTACGAAGCGTACGCCTGCGGGCATCGAGTGTGCACGTTCTGTCATAGTGGCAAAACGTGCCACTCGGGCGTACGGTGGCAGGCGTTCCCGCACATCGACACCGAGAGGTCGTCACCATGAACCAGCTGACCCGCTACACCGGGCGCCGCGCCCTCGTCACCGGCGGCGGCTCCGGCATCGGCCAGGCCACCGTCCTGCGCATGCTCGCCGAGGGCGGCCGCGTCGTCGCCGCCGACATCAGCGAGGACGGCCTCAAGGACACCGCCGCCCGGGCCGGAGAGGGCGCCGACCGCCTCACCACCCTGGTCCTGGACGTCGCCGACGAGGCCTCCGTACGGGCCGGGGTCGCCGCCGCCGTCGAGACGCTCGGCGGCCTGGACGTCCTGGTCAACGCCGCCGGCGTGCTGCGTTCCTCGCACACCCACGAGACCAGTCTCGACGCCTTCGAGCAGATCCTCCGGATCAACCTCACCGGCACGTTCCTCGTCATCCGTGAGGCGATACCCGCCCTCCTGGAGGGCCACGGCCCCGCCGTCGTGAACTTCTCGTCCACGTCCGCGATGTTCGCCCACCCCTACATGGCGGCCTACGCGGCCAGCAAGGGCGGCATCCAGTCCATGACCCACGCGCTCGCCGCCGAGTACGCCAAGCAGGGCATTCGTTTCACCGCGGTCCAGCCGGGCTCCATCTCCTCCGGCATGACGGACGGCTCCGGCGCCAGCCGCCGGTCGGTCGGCCCCGGCCTGCCCGCCGACGCCGACATGTCCCTCTTCGTGAAGCTCGCCCCCGCCCTCGGCCAGGGCTTCGCCGGCCCCGAGACCGTCGCGGGCGTCGTCGCGATGCTCGCCTCCGAGGACGGCGCGTTCATCACCGGCACCGAGGTCCGTGTCGACGGCGGCACCCACTTCTGAGGCCGCGGGCCGCTGCGGCCCCGGTTTCCTCTCAGGCGCCGCCGAAGCGGGCCCAGAGCCGGGGGAAGCGGGAGGCCAGCACCGCGTCGTCCGACAGGTCGAACGGGGTGCCCAACGGCTCTCCGCCCGGCATCGGGACGCCCAGCTCCGGCGTCTCGGCGCCGGTCAGCGTCTCGTACGCCTCGTCCGCGGCGAAGCCGATCTCCTCGCCGTCCCCGTCGATCTCCGGATCGAACTCGTCGAGCAGCTCGGCCAGCGCGTCCGGGTCGTGCACCGCCCCCTCGTACACCTCCCGGCCCTGCCCGATCAGCCAGCAGCGGAAGGAGTCGAAGGTCTCCTCGCCCGCCCCGTCGAACAGCACGGCCGCGGCGCCCCACAGGTCCCAGAGGTACGCGCGGTTGAAGCGGGCCTCGAAGTGGCGCGCGTAGTCGAGCACGGAGTCGGGGTCCAGCCGGGTCAGCCGTTCCACGAGGAGCTCGGCCTGCTCCTCGGGGTCGCCCTCGGCCTCCGCGCGGGCGGCGTCGATGATCTCCCAGAACTCGGTCTCGTCCATCACGGCTCCAGCATCACGGTTCGGCCGGTGCGACGCACCCGGAATGCCCGAAATGAATCCGGACAGAAGATGTCTCCTTTCCCTGTCAGCCTGGGACCATGACGACAGAGAACACACCCCTGCGGGGACGCGTCTGCCTGGTCGCCGGGGCCACCCGGGGCGCCGGACGGGCCATCGCCGTCCAGCTCGGGACCGCCGGAGCCACCGTGTACGTCACCGGCCGCACCACCCGCGACCGGATCAGCGAGGTCGGCCGGTCCACCGAGACCATCGAGGAGACCGCCGAACTGGTGACGGCCGCCGGCGGCGAGGGCGTCGCGGTCCCCACCGACCACCTGGAACCCGACCAGGTGCGGGCCCTGGTCGAGCGGATCGACCGGGACCACGGCCGGCTCGACGTCCTCGTCAACGACGTGTGGGGCGGTGAGCACCTGATCAAGTTCGGCGACCGGTTCTGGGACACCGACCTCGCGGGCGGCCTGCGCATGCTCGAACTCGGCGTGCGGACCCACCTCATCACCGCACGGCTCGCGGTGCCGCTGCTCGTACGCCACCCCGGCGGCCTCCACATCGAGGTCACCGACGGCACCGCCGCGTACAACGGCACCCGCTTCCGCGAGAACGTCTTCTACGACCTGGCCAAGAACGCCCCGATCCGGATGGCCTTCGGTCTCGCCGAGGACCTGAAGGAGGCCGGCTGCACGGCGGTCGCGCTCACCCCCGGCTGGCTCCGCTCCGAGCAGATGCTGGACCACTTCGGCGTCACCGAGGAGAACTGGCGGGACGCCGTCGCCCAGTTGCCGGACTTCGCCAGCTCCGAGTCCCCCGTCTACGTCGGACGGGCGGTCGCCGCCCTCGCCGCCGACCCCGGCCGGGCGCGCTGGAACGGACAGTCGCTCTCCAGCGGACAGCTCGCGAAGGAGTACGGCTTCACCGACGCCGACGGCTCCCGGCCGGACGCCTGGGGCTACATCATCGCCAAGGAGACCGACCCGGCCGTCTCCGTGGACGACTACCGGTAGAGCGCCGCCAGGCCCCGCGCCGCCTCCGCGAACCGCTCGCGGAGCGCGGCCGGGGCCAGCACCTCCGCCTCCGGGCCGAGCGCCAGCAGCTGCGCGAAGGCGACCTCCTCGTCCTCCACGGCGAGCCGCACCGTCACCCGGCCCTCCGCGTCGGCCGTCCCCGAGGCCAGCGCCTCCTCGGCCGCCGCGCGATCCGTCACGTACGGCAGCCGGCCCGCCCCCGCCTCCGTCAGCCGCAGCACGACCTCCGCGCGCAGCAGCGAGCGCGCGAACTCGGCCGCGCGCTCGGCCCAGAACGCCGCCAGGTCGAACTCCGGATCCCGGACGAAACGCTCCTCGCCGACCGCCACCCCGGTGAACCGGTCCACCCGGTAGGTGCGGTGCGAGGAGCCGGCCAGGGCGCACACGTACCAGACGCCCGCCTTCAGGACGAGCCCGTACGGTTCCAGGTCCCGTTCCACCTCCGTACCGTCCCCGCGCCGGTAGCGGGCCTCGACCCTGCGGTCGTCCCAGACCGCCTCGGCCAGCGGGGCGAGCAGCTCGGGCGTCTGTGGCTCCTGGTACCAGCCGGGCGCGTCCAGGTGGAAGCGGCGGGCCGCCGACGCGGGCGCGTCCCGCAGCGAGGGCAGCAGCGCCGCCGACACCTTCAGCCGGGCCGCCGAGGCCGCGTCCTCCAGGCCCATGTCCCGCAGCGCGCTCGGCAGCCCCGACAGGAACAGGGCCTCCGCCTCACCGCGGGCCAGCCCGGTCAGCCGCGTGCGGTACCCGCCGACCAACCGGTATCCGCCGCTCCTGCCCCGGTCCGCATACACCGGAACCCCCGCCTCCGAGAGGGCGAGGGCATCACGGGTGACGGTCCGCTCCGACACCTCCAGCTCGGCGGCGAGCTCGGCGGCGGTCATGGAGGGACGCGACTGGAGCAGCAGGACCATCTTGATCAGGCGGGCGGCGCGCATGACCCCATCATGCGCGCCGCCACCGACAGCCGGTCCTCCCGGCTCCGGCCTACAGGCCGTAGCGCTCGCGCGCCTCCTTCACGGCCGTCGCCGCGACCTCGCCGCGCCGCGCCAGCTGCGCCAGCGCCGCGACGACGATCGACTGCGCGTCGACACCGAAGTGCCGGCGGGCCGCGTCACGGGTGTCCGACAGGCCGAAGCCGTCGGCGCCCAGCGAGGACCAGTCCTGCTCGACCCACTGCGCGATCTGGTCCGGGACCTGGCGCATGTAGTCGGAGACCGCGAGGACCGGGGACTCGACGCCCTCCAGGGCCTTGCGGACGTACGGCACGCGCTCCTCGCCCCGCAGCAGCGCCGCGTCGGCCTCCAGCGCGTCGCGCCGCAGCTCCGTCCAGGAGGTGGCGGACCACACGTCGGCGCCCACGCCCCACTCCTCGGCGAGCAGCTTCTGCGCCTGCAGGGCCCAGTGGATGGCCGTGCCGGAGGAGAGCAGCTGGATGCGCGCGGCGTTGGCGGGCAGCTCCAGACCGGCCGACTCGGCGGTGTTGAAGCGGTACAGGCCCTTGATGATGCCCTCGTCGACACCGGCCGGCTTGGCCGGCTGCGGCATCGGCTCGTTGTAGACGGTGAGGTAGTAGAAGACGTCCCGGTCCTCGCCCTCGGCCGCCTCGCCGTACATGCGGCGCAGGCCCTCCTTGACGATGGCCGCGACCTCGTACGCGAACGCCGGGTCGTACGTCAGCGCCGCCGGGTTGGTGGCCGCGATGACGGGGGAGTGGCCGTCGGCGTGCTGGAGGCCCTCACCGGTCAGGGTGGTGCGGCCGGCGGTCGCGCCGACGAGGAAGCCGCGGCCGAGCTGGTCACCGAGCTGCCACATCTGGTCGGCGGTCCGCTGCCAGCCGAACATCGAGTAGAAGATGTAGAACGGGATCATCGCCTCGCCGTGCGTCGCGTACGACGTCGAAGCGGCGATGAAGTCGGCCATGGAGCCGGCCTCGGTGATGCCCTCGTTCAGGATCTGGCCGTTGACGGCCTCCTTGTAGTACATCAGCTGGTCGCGGTCGACCGGCTCGTACGTCTGGCCCTTCGGCGAGTAGATGCCGAGCGAGGGGAACAGCGACTCCATGCCGAAGGTGCGGGCCTCGTCCGGGACGATCGGGACCCAGCGCTTGCCCGTCTCCTTGTCGCGGACCAGGTCCTTGATCAGGCGCACGAAGGCCATGGTGGTGGCGACGGACTGCGAGCCGGAGCCCTTGTCGAAGGCGGTGAAGGCCTTCTCGGCCGGGGCCGGCAGCGGGGCGAGCGGGTGCACGCGGCGGGCCGGGGCCGGGCCGCCGAGGGCCGCGCGGCGCTCCTGGAGGTAACGGACCTCGGGGGAGTCGGCGCCGGGGTGGCCGTAGGGGACCACGCCGTCGACGAACTGGCTGTCGGAGATGGGCAGTTCAAGAAGGTCGCGCATGTTCTTGAACTCGTCCGTGGAGAGCTTCTTCATCTGGTGGTTCGCGTTCTTCGACGCGAAGCCCTCACCGAGGGTGAAGCCCTTGACGGTCTGCGCGAGGATGACCGTCGGCGCGCCCTTGAACTCCAGGGCGGCCTTGTAGGCGGCGTACACCTTGCGCGGCTCGTGGCCACCGCGGGAGAGGTGGAAGCACTCGAGGATCTTGTCGTCGCTCAGCAGCTTCGCCATCTCGGCGAGCGCCGGGTCCTTGCCGAAGAAGTCCTCGCGGATGTAGGCGGCGTCGCGGGTCTGGTACGTCTGGACCTGCGCGTCCGGCACCTCGCGGAGGCGGCGGACCAGGGCACCGGTGGTGTCGAGCGCGAACAGCTCGTCCCAGGCGTTGCCCCACAGGGACTTGACCACGTTCCAGCCGGCGCCGCGGAACTGGGCCTCCAGCTCCTGCACGATCTTGAAGTTGGCGCGGACCGGGCCGTCGAGGCGCTGCAGGTTGCAGTTGATGACGAAGGTCAGGTTGTCCAGACCCTCGCGGGCGGCGAGCGCGAGGGCCGCCGTCGACTCGGGCTCGTCCATCTCGCCGTCGCCGAGGAAGGCCCAGACGTGCGAGGAGGAGACGTCCTTGATGCCGCGGTTGGTCAGGTAGCGGTTGAAGCGCGCCTGGTAGATCGCGGAGAGCGGGCCGAGGCCCATGGAGACGGTCGGGAACTCCCACAGCCAGGGGAGGCGGCGCGGGTGCGGGTAGGAGGGCAGGCCGTTGCCGCCGGACTCCTGCCGGAAGTTGTCGAGGTGGGTCTCGTTCAGCCGGCCGTCGAGGAAGGCGCGGGCGTAGATGCCGGGGGAGGCGTGGCCCTGGATGTAGAGCTGGTCGCCGGAGCCGGCGGCGTCCCCGGACTCCTTGCCCTTGAAGAAGTGGTTGAAGCCGGTCTCGTAGAGCCAGGCCGCGGAGGCGAAGGTGGCGATGTGGCCGCCGACGCCGTACTTGGAACCGCGGGTGACCATCGCGGCCGCGTTCCAGCGGTTCCAGGCGGTGATCTTCCGCTCCATCTCCTCGTCGCCGCCCGCTTCGCTGATGGAAGGCTCGGCCGCGGTGGGGATGGTGTTGACGTAGTCCGTCTCCAGCAGCTTGGGCAGGGCCAGTCCGGCGCCCTCGGCGTGCTGGAGCGTGCGGCGCATCAGGTAGGCGGCCCGGTGCGGGCCGGCGGCCTTGGTGACGGCGTCCAGGGAGGCCGCCCACTCGGCGGTCTCCTCGGTGTCACGGTCCGGGAGCTGGTCGAGCTCGCTCGGAATCTTGCCTACGGGATCGGTCATGATCGCCGCCTTCCGGACAGGTGGGGGTGGAGATGGGGGGCCTTGTCTGGCAGGACAGGGCGAAGGGCCGGGGTGCGGCCCGCCGACGACTGTAAACCGCCGATCGATGATCGATCAAAGGGTGGAGCGAGGAAAGTTCTGCCGAACGGGAAAGTCGGCACAGGGTGCCGCGTATCGGGGCACCCGGTGCCTTGTTTTCGCAGGTGGGGAGGGGTTCCGAGAGCGTCGGATGAGGACAGTGACGCACGGATGAGCGGAGCCCCGCGCGGGCGGGGCTCCGGGGGTATTAGCGAGGTCCGTCCCGCAAACGGGCACTTCTTGGCCGGGAGAGGGGCGATTTCCGGCCACTCGCGGCGAGGGTGTCAGGCGGTTTCCCGGGTCGTACGGGGGAGGAGGCGCCGCCGCCGTACGGGCCAGGGCGCGAGGTGCGTCGTCAGGCGCGCGGGGCACAGCCGAGCACGTGGGCCTTCACCAGGTTCCCGATGTTCGGGTCACCCCGGCGGAAGGCCTCCACCAGCTCCTGGTGCTCCTCCGCGTACGACTTCTGCACCGTCCCCAGCCAGCGGATCGACAGGGCCGTGAAGACCTCGATGCCGAGGCCCTCCCAGGTGTGCAGCAGCACGCTGTTGCCCGCCGCCTTCACCAGCTCCCGGTGGAAGGCCACCGTGTGCCGCACCTGGGCGGTCCCGTCCGAGGTGGCGTCCGCCCGGTACAGGGCCTCCACGTGCGGCTCGAGGGCCGAGCAGTCCGCCGACAGGCGGGGCGCCGCCAGCTCGGCGGCGATCTGCTCCAGACCCGCCCGCACCGGGTAGCTCTCCTCCAGGTCGGCCGCGGTCAGGTTGCGCACCCGGACGCCCTTGTTGGGGGCCGATTCGATCAACCGTAGCGACTCCAGCTCGCGCAGCGCCTCCCGTACCGGCGTCTGGCTGACCTCCAGCTCCGTGGCGATCCGGCGCTCCACGATCCGCTCGCCCGGCTTCCAGCGGCCGCTGACGATCCCCTCCACGATGTGCTCGCGGATCTGCTCGCGCAGCGAGTGGACGACGGGGACGGTCATGAAGCGGCTCCTCCGGGAGTTCTAGACCCTTAGACAATACGGCGGTGTCCCCGCCCGGAAACACATCCGGACGGGGACACCGCAGGTGAGGCTTGTTACGTTGCCTTTCGGCTCCGTGCCTTACAGACCGAGGTCGACCTCGAACTCGCCGGCCTCCAGGATCGCCTTGACGGCCGTCAGGTAGCGGGCGGCGTCGGCGCCGTCCACCAGACGGTGGTCGTAGGACAGGGCGACGTACGTCATGTCGCGGATCGCGATCGTCTCACCCAGGTCCGGGTGGTTCACGACGACCGGACGGCGCACGGTGGCGCCGATGCCCAGGATGGCGACCTGGTTCGGGGGCACGATGATCGTGTCGAACAGCGCGCCGCGCGAACCGGTGTTGGAGATGGTGAAGGTCGCACCGGCCAGGTCGTCCGGCGTGATCTTGCCGGCGCGCACGGCACCGGCCAGCTCCGCGGTCTTCTTGGAGATGCCGGCGATGTTGAGGTCGCCCGCGCCCTTGATGACCGGGGTCATCAGACCCTTCTCGGAGTCCACCGCGATACCGATGTTCTCGGTGTCGAAGTAGGTGATCGTGCCCTCGCCCTCGTTGATCCGGGCGTTGATGACCGGGTGGGCCTTCAGCGCCTGGGCCGCCGCCTTCACGAAGAACGGCATCGGGGAGAGCTTGACGCCCTCGCGGGCGGCGAACGCGTCCTTGGCGCGGGCGCGCAGCCGCATCAGCTTGGTGATGTCGACCTCGACGACCGAGGTCAGCTGGGCCTGGCCGTGCAGCGCCTTCATCATGTTGTCGCCGATGACCTTGCGCATGCGGGTCATCTTGACGGTCTGGCCGCGCAGCGGGGAGGCCTCCAGCGCGGGAGCCTTCGGCGCGGCGCTCGCGGCGGCCGGAGCGGCGGCCGGAGCCGGAGCGGCCTTCTTGGCCTCGGCGGCCGCGAGGACGTCCTGCTTGCGGATGCGCCCGCCGACACCGGAGCCCTTGACCTGGGCCAGGTCGACGCCGTTCTCGTTGGCCAGCTTGCGGACCAGCGGGGTGACGTACGCGCCGTCCTCCGCCGGAGCCGGAGCCGCCGGGGCGGCCGGGGCCTGCGGGGCCGGGGCCGGGGTGGCCGGGGCCTGCGCGGCGGGAGCCGGAGCGGCGGGGGCGGCGGCCGGGGCGGGAGCCGGAGCGGCCGGAGCCTGCGGAGCCGGAGCGGCCTCCGGAGCCGGGGCGGCGGCCGGGGCCGGGGCGGCGGCCGGGGCCGGAGCGGCCGGGGCGGCACCCGCGGCACCGATGACGGCCAGCTTGGCGCCGACCTCGGCGGTCTCGTCCTCGCCGACGACGATCTCCAGGAGGACGCCGGAGGCCGGCGCCGGGATCTCGGTGTCGACCTTGTCCGTGGAGACCTCGAGCAGCGGCTCGTCGGCCTCGACGGTCTCGCCGACCGACTTCAGCCAGCGCGTGACGGTGCCCTCGGTGACGGACTCGCCGAGCGCCGGAAGGACGACGTCGGTCCCCTCGGCGGAACCGCCGCCGGCGGCCGCCTCGGCCGTCGGGGCCGGAGCCGGCTCCTGGACCTCGGTGGACGGGGTGGCCTGCGGCGCCGGGGCGGCGGGGGCCTCGACGGCGGGGGCCTCGGCGGCGGGGGCCGGAGCGGCCTCGGCGGCGGGCGCCTCGGCGGCGGCCGGGGCACCGGAGCCGTCGTCGATGATGGCCAGCTCGGCGCCGACCTCGACCGTCTCGTCCTCGGCGACCTTGATGGAGGCGAGGATGCCCGACGCGGGGGCGGGGATCTCGGTGTCGACCTTGTCGGTCGAGACCTCGAGCAGCGGCTCGTCGGCCTCGACACGCTCACCCTCGGCCTTGAGCCAGCGGGTGACGGTGCCCTCGGTGACGCTCTCGCCGAGCGCCGGCAGGGTTACGGAAACCGACATGGTTTCAGTTGCTCCTAACGAATTGCGGAAGTTGGTCGTCGCGCCCGTGGATGACGTGAGCGTCAGTCGTGGGAGTGCAGAGGCTTGCCGGCCAGGGCCAGGTGGGCCTCGCCGAGCGCCTCGTTCTGCGTCGGGTGGGCGTGGATGAGCTGCGCGACCTCGGCCGGCAGCGCCTCCCAGTTGTAGATCAGCTGCGCTTCGCCGACCTGCTCGCCCATGCGGTCACCGACCATGTGGACGCCGACCACGGCACCGTCCTTGACCTGGACGAGCTTGATCTCGCCCGCGGTCTTCAGGATCTTGCTCTTGCCGTTGCCCGCGAGGTTGTACTTGAGGGCGACGACCTTGTCCGCGCCGTAGATCTCCTTGGCCTTGGCCTCGGTGATGCCGACGGAGGCGACCTCGGGGTGGCAGTACGTCACCCGCGGCACGCCGTCGTAGTCGATCGGAACGGGCTTGAGGCCCGCGAGCCGCTCCGCGACGAGGATGCCCTCGGCGAAGCCGACGTGCGCGAGCTGGAGGGTCGGGACGAGGTCGCCCACGGCCGAGATCGTCGGCACGTTGGTCCGCATGTACTCGTCGACCAGGACGTAGCCGCGGTCCATGGCGACGCCCTGCTCCTCGTAACCGAGACCGGCCGAGACCGGGCCGCGGCCGATGGCGACGAGCAGCACCTCGGCCTCGAAGGTCTTGCCGTCGGCGAGGGTGACCTTGACGCCGTTGTCGGTGTACTCGGCGCTCTGGAAGAAGGTGCCGAGGTTGAACTTGATGCCGCGCTTGCGGAAGGCGCGCTCAAGAAGCTTCGAGCTGTTCTCGTCCTCGACCGGGACGAGGTGCTTCATGCCCTCGATGACCGTCACGTCGGTGCCGAAGGACTTCCACGCGGAGGCGAACTCGACGCCGATGACACCGCCGCCGAGGATGATCGCCGACTCCGGCACCCGGTCCAGCGTCAGCGCGTGGTCCGAGGTGATGATCCGGTTGCCGTCGATCTCCAGGCCGGGCAGGGACTTCGGCACGGAACCGGTGGCGAGGAGGACGTGACGTCCCTCGACGCGACGGCCGTCCACGTCGACGGAGGTGGGGGAGGACAGGTGCCCGGTGCCCTCGATGTAGGTCACCTTGCGGGAGGCGACGAGACCCTGCAGACCCTTGTAGAGGCCCGAGATCACGTCGTCCTTGTACTTGTGCACGGCCTTGATGTCGATGCCCTCGAAGGAGGCCTTGACACCGAACTGCTCCGCCTCGCGCGCCTGGTCGGCGACCTCGCCGGCGTGGAGCAGGGCCTTCGTCGGGATGCAGCCGTTGTGCAGGCAGGTGCCGCCGAGCTTGTTCTTCTCGATCAGTGCGACGTCCAGGCCCAGCTGCGCTCCGCGCAGCGCCGCGGCGTAACCGCCGCTACCGCCGCCGAGGATCACTAGGTCGAAAACGGTGCTGGCGTCGTTCGCCACGTCACGTCCTCCATGCATGTGCGCTCGTCGCCGGTCGCCGGGACCGGGCGGCGGCTGGTGTTCGGCCGCTTATTTTCGGCCCTGTGGTGGGGGCCCTGTCCTGCCGAGAACCCATCTTCGCACTTGTTGACGGATGGCGGGACGCGGGGCCGGTGGATGAGACCGGGTGATCGTCCGTACGGACGGCCGCGGAGGCGTACGAACCTACGGATTTCGTCGCGGACCGACGACGGCGGGGGCCCCGGGAGGACAGCCCGGGGCCCCCGCCGCGTGGCCGGGGGCCCCGGGTGGAAGGGGAGGCTCAGACCTCGCCGGCGGCGGTCAGCTCGGCGAGCCGGACCAGCGTGCGCACCGAGGAGCCGGTGCCGCCCTTCGGGGTGTAGCCGTACGGGGCGCCCTCGTGGAAGGCCGGGCCCGCGATGTCCAGGTGCGCCCAGGTGATGCCCTCGCCGACGAACTCCTGGAGGAAGAGACCGGCGACCAGACCGCCGCCCATTCGCTCACCCATGTTGGCGATGTCGGCGGTGGGGGAGTCCATGCCCTTGCGCAGGTCGGCGGGGAGCGGCATCGGCCAGGACTGCTCGCCGACCTCCTCGGCGATCTCGTGGATCGCCGTGCGGTAGTCGTCGTCGTTGGCCATGATGCCGAAGGTGCGGTTGCCCAGCGCCAGGACCATCGCGCCGGTCAGCGTCGCCACGTCGACGATCGCGTCCGGGTGCTCCTCGCAGGCCTTGGTCAGCGCGTCGGCCAGGACCAGGCGGCCCTCGGCGTCGGTGTTGAGGACCTCGACGGTCTTGCCGCTGTACATGCGCAGCACGTCGCCGGGGCGGGTGGCCGAGCCGGACGGCATGTTCTCGGCGAGCGCCAGCCAGCCGGTGACGTTGACCTCCAGGCCGAGGCGGGCCGCGGCGACGACGGTGGCGAACACGGCGGCGGCACCGCTCATGTCGCACTTCATCGTCTCGTTGTGGCCGGCCGGCTTCAGGGAGATGCCGCCCGAGTCGTAGGTGATGCCCTTGCCGACCAGGGCCAGGGTCTTCTCCGCCTTCGCGTGCGTGTAGGCGACGCGGACCAGGCGCGGCGGGTTCTCCGAACCGGCGCCGACGCCCAGGATGCCGCCGTAGCCGCCCTTGGTCAGGGCCCGCTCGTCGAGGACCTGGACCTTCAGGCCGTGCTCCTTGCCGGCGGTCTGCACGGCGGTGGCGAAGGCGGCCGGCGTCAGGTCGTTCGGCGGCATGTTGATCAGGTCACGGGCGCGGTTGGTCTCCTCGGCCACGGCCTGGGCGCGCTCGGCGGCGGCCTTGTAGGCCTTGTCGCGCGGCTTGGCGCCGAGGAGGGCGACCTCCGCCAGGGGCTTCTTCGCGTCCTTGGCGTCCTGCGCGGCCTGGTACGCGGTGAAGGCGTAGGCGCCGAGCAGCGCGCCCTCGGCGACGGCCCCGGCCTCCTCGGGGGCGGCGACGGGAAGCGCGAACGCGGCCTTCTTCGTGCCGTGCAGGAGACGGGCGGCGGTACCGGCGGCACGGCGCAGCGCCTCCGTGTCGTAGGCCTCGCCGTCCTCGGGAGCGGCGCCCAGGCCGACGGCCACGACGAGCGGGGCCTTCAGACCGGCGGGGGCGGGCACCTTGGTGGCCTCACCTTCGGCACCGGTGGCGCCCAGGGTCTCCAGGACGGCGGCGAGCCGGCCGTCGAAGGCCTTGTCGACGGCCTCGGCACCCGGGGCGACGACCAGGGTCTTACCGGACTTCGCGACGCCGACGACGAGGGCGTCGGCGCGGAGCGTCGCCGCACCGGCAGTGCTGAGAGTGAGAGCAGTCACGGTGGTGAAATCTCGCTTCCATTGAGTTCTGTGGCGGTCGAGGGATGGGCCGACCGTGCCCGCCGCATCGTATTTCGGCCCGGAGAGCGCCGGGAACGAGCCTACGCTCGCTCGTCCGGTTCGCTCACGGCGGCGGCGATTCACTCATCCGTGGTGTCTCTTTCATGTTTACCTTCCCGGGCCCGGCGGCCCCGCCACACTCGCCTCGTCACGCAAGGGCGACGTTCTGTCGTCCTCGCGCCATCCGCATCATCGCCACAGGCCCTCCCCCTGCCCGGGGCGGGGTCCGACGAGGGGGACACCAGCCGTGGAATCCGGCCGCATCCGCACTTCCGCACCCAGGACGGCGCCCCGCGCCGCGCTCCTGGCCGCCGCCGTCGCACTCCTCGCCACCGCCGTGCCGCAGGCCGGGGCCGCCC
The DNA here is from genome assembly GCF_040302405.1 of Streptomyces sp. NPDC126503. Classification (NCBI taxonomy): domain Bacteria; kingdom Bacillati; phylum Actinomycetota; class Actinomycetes; order Kitasatosporales; family Streptomycetaceae; genus Streptomyces; species Streptomyces sp. NPDC126503. The sequence continues at coordinate 49,111 of NZ_JBEORS010000018.1, read as the reverse complement.
ACCCCGGGCTCACGGGACCGACCGCCCGGGCCGCCGCGGACCCCGCCCCCCGCGTCGACCTGACCGTCCTCGTCGTCGACGACGGCGGCAGCGCCGTGGACGCGATCATCGCCGAACTGAAGGGCTCCGGCGTCCCGTACCGCAGGATCGACCTGGCCGATCCGAACCGCCCGGTCGTCGACGCCGCCTTCCTCAGCGACCCGTCCGACGGCGCCACCGGCCGCCCCCGCGCCAGGTACCAGGGCGTCGTCCTGCCCCACGAGAGCGCCTTCGGACCCGACTCCGCCGAGCACCGGGCCCTCCACGAGTACGAGCGGACCTTCGGCATCCCGCAGGTCGACGCCTACACCTGGGCCCACCCCGGCGTCGGCCTCGACCACACCAGCGAGGGCGGCTACTCCGGCGTTCTCGACGGCGCCACCACCACGGTCACCGACGCCGGCCGGGCCGGCCCCTTCCGCCACCTCGCCGGACCGCTCGTCTTCGAGGACAACGACCCGTCCGTCGCCGAGAGTTACGGCTACGCCGGCCGCCCCCGCCCCGGCTACACCAGCTATCTCGACCTGCCCGTCGAGGGCGGCGGCCGGGCCAGCCTTGTCGGCGAGTACGCCGCCGGCGGGCGCCGCGAACTCGTCGTCACCTTCGCCCACAACCGGCACCAGCGGCAGTTCCGCGCCCTCGCCCGGGGCATCGTCGACTGGCTCACCCAGGGCGTCCACCTCGGCCGCAGCCGCCACTACTTCTCCGTCCACGTCGACGACGTCCTCGCCCCCGACGCCCGCTGGGACCCGGTCCGCGACTGCACCCCCGGCGACCTCGACTGCGCCGGCGGCGAGGGCACCGCCGCGCACCCCATCCGCATGACCGCCGCCGACGCCACGTACGCCGCCGCCTGGCAGAAAGCTTCCGGCTTCGCCCTCGACATGGTCTACAACGGCGGCCAGGGCGAGCAGTGGAAGAGCGCGCACGGCGGCACCGACCCGCTCGCCGCCCGGCTGATCGCCGACCGCGCCCAGTACCGGTGGATCAACCACACCTACACCCACCCCTTCCTCGGCTGTGTCCAGGACACCGGCGTCGTCCCCTGGCGGTGCGCCCAGGACGCCGCCGGCAACACCCTGTGGGTCGGCCGCTCCCAGCTCTCCGCCGAGATCAGGAACAACCTCACCTGGGCCACCGGCAAGGGCATCTCCGTCGACCGCTCCGAACTGGTCACCGGCGAGCACTCCGGCCTGAGGACCCTGCCCCAGCAGCCCGCCGACAACCCGCACCTCGCCGGTGCCCTCGCCGACAACGGCGTGACCTGGATCGCGAGCGACAACTCCCGTGAGCCGGGCCAGCGGGCCGTCGGCGCCGCCCTCACCGTCCCCCGCCACCCCATGAACGTGTACTACAACGTCGGCACCGCCGCCGAGATGACCGACGAGTACAACTGGATCTACACCTCCCGGGCCGACGGCGGCAGCGGTGTCTGCGAGACCGACCCGGCCTCCACCTGCCTGCCGGCCCCCCTCGACACCGCCACCGGCTACGCCACCCACATCGCCCCCCGCGAAGCCCGCACCGCCTTCTCCCACGTCCTCGCCAACGACCCGCGCCCGCACTACGCGCACCAGTCCAACCTCGCCGAGGAGCGCCTCCTCTACCCCGTCCTCGACCAGGTCCTCGCCGACCACCGGGCCCTCTTCGCCGCCAACACCCCGCTCGTCAACCCCCGTCAGCGGGACGTCGGCGCCGAGCTCAACCGCCGCGCCGCCTGGGACCGGGCCCTCGCCGCCGGCCAGGTCACCGCCTACCGGGTGGGCTCCACCGTCACCGTGAAGGCCCCCGCCGGCGTCGCCGCCCCCGTCACCGCCCCCGAGGGCACCCGCAGGCAACTCGTCCTCGGCTCCGCCCCCTTCGGCGAGGCCTACGCCGGCAGCCGCTCGGCCTGGACCTCACCCGAACTGCTCCGGACCTCCGTCACGCTCACGCTCCCGACCGCCTGACCCGCACGACCTGGGGGGACCCACATGCCGAGCAGTGGCCGTCACGTCACCATGCTCACCGAAGGCACCTACCCGCACGTCCACGGCGGCGTCAGCACCTGGTGCGACCAGCTCGTCCGCGGCATGCCCGAGGTCACCTTCGAGATCCTCGCCCTCACCGGCAGCGGCCGCGAACCCGTCACCTGGGAGCTGCCTCCCAACGTCACCCGGCACACCGCGTTCCCCCTCTGGGGCCACCCGAGGGGACCGGCCGCGCCCCGCCGCGCGCGCCGGACCCCGCGGGCCCGCGAACGCCGCCGCTTCCTCGACACGTACGAACGCTTCCTCCTCGCCCTCCTCGACCCCGGGGCGGGTTACGACTTCGGCACCGGCCTCTACGAGCTCGCCACCCTCGCCCGGCAGGGCCGCCTCACCGCCGCCCTGCGCTCCGAAGCCGCCCTCCGCTCCCTCATGTGGATCTGGACCATGCCCCACCTGCCCACCCTCGCGGCCCGGCCCACCGTCCACGACGCGCTCACCGCCACCGACCTGCTGGAACACGCCCTGCGCCCGCTCGCCGCCCGGATATCCGGCGGCAGCGTGGCCCACGCCGTCTCCAGCGGCCTCGCCACCCTGCCCGCCCTCGCCGCGCAGCACTACGAAGGGGTGCCCTTCCTGCTCACCGAACACGGCATCTACCTCCGCGAGCGGTACCTCGGTCACCGAGCCGAGGCGCAGCGGTGGCCCGTCAAGGCCCTCATGCTCGGCTTCTACCGCGAGCTCAACACCCTCGGCTACCGCAAGGCCGACCTCATCACCCCCTGCAACGAGTACAACCGGCGCTGGGAGGAACGCGGCGGAGCCCCCGCCGACCGCATCCGCACCGTCCACAACGGCGTCGACCCCGCCCTCTTCCCCGAGGCAGGGCCCGAACCCGAGACCCCCACCCTCAGCTGGTGCGGCCGCGTCGACCCCATCAAGGACCTGGAGACCCTCGTCCGGGCCTATGCCATCTGCCGCGCCGAACTCCCTGCGCTGCGGCTGCGGTTGTTCGGTCCCGTCCCCGCCGGAAACGAGAAGTACCGCACCCGCCTGGAGAAGCTCGCCGCCGAACTCGGCGTCGCCGACGGCATCTCCTTCGAGGGCCGGGTCTCCGACGTCCCCTCCGCCTACGCCGCCGGCAGCGTCGTCATGCTCTCCTCCATCAGCGAGGGCTTCCCCTTCTCCCTCATCGAGGCCATGTCCTGCGGCCGGGCCACCGTCTCCACCGACGTCGGCGGCGTCCGCGAGGCCGTCGGTGACACCGGCGTCGTCGTCCCGCCCCGCGAACCGGCCGTCATGGCCGCCGCCGTCACCGCCCTCCTGCGCGACGGCGCCCGCCGCGCCGAACTCGGCCGCCGCGCCCGCCGCCGCGTCATCGACCGCTTCACCCTGCACCGCTCCGTCGACGGCTTCCGCCGCATCTACCGCGAACTCGCCGCCGCCCGCCCCGAACCTCCCGCCACCGCCACCGTGCCCGCCCCCACGCCCCTGCGCCTGAGCATCCCCGCCCCCCGCCGCACCTCCGCGCCCCTCCTCGCGGGAGGCACCCCGGCATGAGCGGCTCCCCGCGTCCCACACCCCCGGCCGGCCCCGACGCCTTCCCGGCCGTCCCCCGTCCCCGGCACGAGCGCGCCCCCGCCGCCGGCACCTGCCTCGCCCCCGATCCGCTCGACGAACTCGCCGACCGCCTCGGCGGGTTCGTCGCCGTCGCCGTGCACCCGGACGAGATCGCCGCGCTCCTGGAGTCCGACGGCATGACCGACGACCACATCCGGCTCACCTACGGCCGCGCCGACTCCTTCGCCCTCGCCGAGGACCTGTACGCGCGTGTCGAACGCCGCCACCCCGAACCCCAGGCCCCGCCCGCACCCCCCTGGCACACCGGGCTCGCCGGCTGCCTCCTGCGCGGCCTCGTCTTCGCCCTCCCCGGGCTCGCCTACGTCCTCGCCGCGCCCCTGCTCGCCGGGGAGCACGGCCGGTACGGCCTCCCCGCCGGCACCGTCCCGCTGCTCGCCGGCGCCGTCACCGGCTGGATGTGGAACCAGGCCCTCGCCCACCGCGCGTACACCTGGCTCGGCCTCGGCGACCGGCCCGCCGCCGCCCGCGCCCTGCTCACCGGCGCCCCCGCCGGCGCCCTCGCCGGAACGGCCGTCGCCCTCGCGGCCGCCGCGCCGGGCGAGACCCCCGCCGCCGTCTTCGCCGCCGGACAGTCCCTCTACCTCGCCGCCGCCACCGTCCTGCTCGTCCTCGGCCGCGAACGGGCCCTCCTCTGCGCCCTCCTGCCGCTCGCCGGCGCCGTCCCCGCCCTCCGCTGGGACCTGCCCGGCCCCCTGCGGGGCGTCCTCCTGATCACCTCGCTCACCACCGCCGTCACCTTCGCCGCGCGCGTCCTGCGGCCCGGCACGCGGCGCGGAGCGCGGGGCCGCGGCGGGCCGCCGCTCACCGCCTCCCTCCCGTACGGCCTCTTCGGCCTCGGCAGCGGTCTCCTCGTCCTCCACGCCGGGCTCGGCGACCCGCCGGCCGGCGGCGCCGCGGCGGTCCTCGCCCTCACCCTGTCCATGGGGCCAGCCGAATGGCTGCTGCACCGCTTCCGCGGCGGCAGCCTCCACCGGCTCCACACCCTCACCACCGCCCGCGCCTTCCGCCGGTCCGTGACCGGCGCCCTCGCCCTCTGCCTCGGCGGCTACCTCACCGCCCTGCCCGCGCTCACCCTCGCCGCCACCGCCCTCTGGCCCGGCGCCCCCTGGCCGACCGCCCCCCGGCTGCTCACCCTGCTGCTCATCGGCGCGGTGCTCTGGCTCGGCCTGCTCCTCCAGGCCTTCGGCGCGGTCCTGGGCGCCGCCGCCGTGTGCCTGCTCGCCGCCACGGCGGCCACCGCCGCGCCCGCGGCCGGCCCGGCCGCCACCGGGGGAGCGGCCGCCGTGCTGGCCGCCCTCACCTGTGCTCTGCTGATACGGCCCACCGCGCACCGCCCCTGACCCCCGCCCCCGCACCCAGGCAGACGGACCATGACGCCCTCCCTCCTCGTGCCCTTCTACGAGCACCCCGCCGACCGCCCCGAGGCCTGGGCGGCCCTGCTCGCCGCCGCGCCCGCGCTGTACGGCGTCGTCATCAACCCGGCCGACGGCGCCGGCCCGGCCCCCGACCCCGCCTTCGCCGAGGTCGCGGCCCGGCTGCGGGCCGCGGGCGTACGGGTCCTCGGCTACGCCGACACCGACTACGGCCGCCGCCCGCACGGCGAGGTCGTCGCCGAACTGCTGCGCCACCGCGACTGGTACGGCGCCGACGGCGCCTTCCTCGACCAGGTGGCGACCGCGCCCGCCGCCCTACCGCACCACCGCAGACTCGCCGTCGCCGCCCGCGCCGCCGGGGCCACGACCCTGGTGTTCAACCACGGCACCCCGCCCGACCCGGGGTACGCCGAACTCGCCGACCTCCTCGTCACGTTCGAGGGCCCCTGGGACACGTACCGCACCCTGGACCCGCCCGCCGCCGACGGCCACTGCCACCTCGTGTACGCGGCTCCGCCCGGCATCCGCCCCACCGCGCCCGTCCACTGCGCCGCCCCCGGCACCGGCGCCCACCCGTGGGGCACCCTGCCCCACCTCCCGGAGCCCGCCCGATGACCGGAACCCGCCCGACGAGACGCCCGGTCCCGCTGCTCGTGGTCCTGCTGCTCCTCCTCACCGCGTGCACGGCGGGCCCCGGCGACGACCCGAAGCGCCCGGGGGAGCGGTGGCGGCCGAAACCCGGCCTCGCCTGGCAGTGGCAGCTCAGCGGCCGGCTCGACCCCACCGTCGACGTCCCCGTCTACGACATCGACGGCTTCGACCACCCGGCCGCCACGGTCACCGACCTGCACCGCCGGGGCCGCAAGGTCGTCTGCTACCTGTCCACCGGCGCCTGGGAGGACTTCCGCCCCGACGCCGGCCGCTTCCCCCGCTCCGTCCTCGGCGAGGGCAACGGCTGGCCGGGTGAGCGCTGGCTCGACATCCGCCGCACCGACGTCCTCGAACCCCTCATGGCCGCCCGTCTCGACATGTGCCGCGACAAGGGCTTCGACGCCGTCGAACCCGACAACATGGACGGCTACCAGAGCCGCACCGGCTTCCCCCTCACCGCCGCCGACCAGCTGCGCTACAACCGCCTGATCGCCCGCCTGGCCCACGACCGAGGCCTCGCCGTCGGCCTCAAGAACGACCTGGACCAGATCCCGGAGCTGCTCCCCGACTTCGACTTCGCGGTCAACGAACAGTGCGCCCAGTACGAGGAGTGCGCGCTCCTCACCCCGTTCGTGCAGGCGGGCAAGCCGGTCTTCCACGTCGAGTACGAGCTGGACGTCACCGCGTTCTGCCCCGAGGCGCGGAAGCTCGGCCTCAGCTCGATGCGCAAGCGCTACGAGCTGGACGCCTGGCGCCGACCCTGCTGATCCGGCCTGATCCGAACGAAAGACCCTAGCCCAGCGTCAGCGCGACCAGCGTCACCGTCACGGCCGTCTCCTCCACCGCGCCGAAGACGTCGCCGGTGACCCCGCCGAAGCGCCGGACGCAGCGGCGCAGCAGCAGGGCCGCCGCGGCGAGGCCGGCGCCGGCCGCGAGGACGTCACGGACCGCGTCGTACGGGGAGAACAGCGCGCCGGTGAGGGCGCACAGCACCAGGACGGCGGCGGTGGCGGCGGTCGCGGAGCGGACCGGGACCGTGGCGGCGACGATCGCGCCGAGGCCCTCGGGCCGGGCGGCCGGGACGCCGTGGCGGGAGGCGTGGGTGAGGGCGAGCCGGGCGACGGTCGCGGCGAGGACCGCGCCGGCCGCGCCGTGCGCCCAGCCCTCCTGGTAGAGCGCGTACAGGGCGGCGACCTGGGCCAGCAGCACGAGCACCAGGGAGATGACGCCGAAGGGGCCGATGTCGGACTGCTTCATGATGCGCAGCGCGTCCTCGGCGGGCTTGGCGCTGCCGAGGCCGTCGGCGGTGTCCGCGAGGCCGTCCAGGTGGAGGCCTCGGGTCAGCAGGGCGGGGACGGCGGTGGTGACGACGGCCGCGAGGAGCGAGCCCGCGCCGAGCAGCAGGAGCAGACCGCCGGGCGCGGCGGAGGCGAGGCCGACGACCAGCCCCGCGAGGGGCGCGCAGAGCATGCCGGCCCGCGCCGCGTCCCGGTCCCAGCGGGTGATGCGGGCGGGGAGCACGGTGAGGGTGCCGAAGGCGAAGCGCAGGCCGTCCATCCGGGCAGGGTAATCGCCGCCCCCGGGGGGATAGATTGCCCGTACGGTGCATTCGGTGCGAATCGGAACGGGGTGGCATGGGTCACTGGTTCTCCCGCAACATCCTGGAGCCCGGGAAGCTTCCCCTGCTCCTCGCGCTGACCTCGTTCGTCCTGACCTTCCTGGTCACGCGGACGGTGACCCGGCTCATCCGGGCGGGCCGGGGCCCGTTCCGGAACGTCTCCTCCGGCGGCCTCCATATCCATCACGTCGTGCCCGGCGTGGTCCTCACCGTCCTCGGCGGCTTCGGCGCGGTCGCCAGTGGCCGGCACGGCGCCGGCGCCGCCGTCTTCGCCGTCGTCTTCGGGATCGGGGCGGGGCTCGTCCTGGACGAGTTCGCGCTCATCCTCCACCTGGACGACGTGTACTGGACGGACGCGGGCCGCAAGAGCGTCGAGGCGGTCGTCCTCACCGCCTCCCTGGCCCTGCTGGTCCTCGCCGGCTTCTCCCCGCTGGGCGTGGACGACATGACCGCCGAGGAGCGGCAGGACCGGGTGGGCTTCGTCCTCACCCTGGTCCTGAACTTCCTCCTCGTCCTGATCACCCTCGTCAAGGGGAAGGTCCGGATGGCGGTCCTCGGAATCCTGGTCCCCCTGGTCGCGATCGTCGGCGCCGTCCGCCTCGCCCGCCCCGGCTCCTGGTGGTCCCGCCACTTCTACCGCCGCCGCCACCGCGCCCGGGCCCGTTCCCGCGTCCGTACCTACCGGCACGACCGGCGCTGGACGAAGGTGCGGCGGCGGGTTCAGGACCTGATCGGCGGCTTCCAGGAACGCGTCCCGGGCCGGGGCCCCTCCTCCTGACCGCCCGTCCCTGACCGCCGGCGCCACGCCTCGACGGCCATGAGGACGAGGACGGCGGCGATGGCCGCGAGGTGCTCCTTGCCGGCCAGGTTCGGCTTGACGACCGCCTCGATCACCATCGCGAGCACCACGGCCGCCCCGGTCCAGAACGCCCCGTGGCGGTGGCAGACGTACACGGCGAGACCGACCACCGCGGCCGACGGCCCGGTGTCGACGACCAGCGCGTCCGAGGCGGGCAGGCCGAGCGGGGTGCCGGGACCGAGCGCGATGCCCAGGCGCGCGTACAGGGTGCCGCCGAGGGTCGCGAGCAGCGCGATGCCCAGCGTCCGCCGCCGCCCCAGACAGATCTCCGCGATCCCGAACACCAGCAGGATCTGCGCGAGCGCGCCCCATACGGGCAGGTCGAGCGCCGGTACGAAGAGGGAGAGCGGGGTCCGCAGCAGCGCGAGCCACCAGGGGTCCTCGGCGCGCACCGAGCCGATCTCCTGCACCGGCCGGTAGCCCCAGTCCTGGTTCTGCACCACCTGGAACAACGAGGTCAGGCAGACCGCCGTCAGGGTCAGCGGGACGGCCCGCCACCCCCGGGCGACGAGAGCGGCCCGTACCGTCCCGTACAGCGAACCCCACTCGCGCCGGGCGAACGCCCGGACCGCCGGGCTCAACGCCCGCCCTCCAGCTGACCGCCGCGCAGCCTCCCGCGCACGGCGCCCCACAGGCCGGGGGCTTCGAGGAAACCCTCGGCGCGGGCGGCGGCCAGGCCGATCCGCGGCAGGTCGGCACTCTTCTCGAACAGCATGAACCGTGGCTCCCAGATCGGCCGGTACTTGGCGTTGGCGCGGTACAGCGACTCGATCTGCCACCAGCGGGAGAAGAAGCCGAGCAGTGAACGCCACAGGCGCAGCACCGGCCCCGCCCCGAGCTTCGAGCCACGTTCGAAGACGGAGCGGAACATGGCGAAGTTCAGTGAGACCTGCGTGATCCCGATCTCGTCGGCGCGCCGCAGGAGTTCGATCACCATGAACTCCACGAGGCCGTTCTCCGCGTCCCGGTCGCGGCGCATCAGATCGAGCGACAGGCCCTTCGGCCCCCACGGCACGAAGGAGAGCAGCGCGCGCAGTTCACCGGCCGCGTCCGTGCACTCCAGCATCACGCAGCGGCCGTCGCCCGGGTCGCCGAGCCGCCCGAGCGCCATGGAGAAGCCGCGCTCCGTCGCCCCGTCCCGCCACTCGTCGGCCTTGCGCAGCAGCGCCGCCATCTCCCCGGCCGGGATGTCCTCGTGGCGGCGGATGCGGACCTCGTACCCGGCCCGCTTCACCCGGTTGTACGCCTGCCGGACCGTGCGCATGGCCCGCCCGTCCAGGGTGAACTCGTCCGTGTCGACGATCGCCTCGTCGCCCAGCTCCAGGGCGTCCAGGCCGTGCCGGGCGTAGACCGTCCCGGCCTCCTCGCTCGCGCCCATCACGGCCGGGATCCAGCCGTGCTCGCGCGCCTCGGCCAGCCACGGTTCGATCGCACCCGGCCAGGCCTCCGGGTCGCCGATCGGATCGCCCGAGGCGAGGGAGACCCCGCCGAGCACGCGGTAGGTGACGGCGGCCTTCCCGCTCGGCGACCAGACGACGCTCTTCTCCCGGCGCAGCGCGAAGTAGCCGAGCGAGTCGCGGTCCCCGTGCCGGTCCAGGAGGGCCCGCAGCCGCTCCTCGTCCCCGGGGGTCAGCGGGTCCACGGCCCGCCGCGAGCGGAAGGCGGCGAAGAGGACGGCGAAGAGCAGCAGCGTGGACAGGACGTTGATGGTGACGTCCACCCAGCCGGGTGTGGCGATGTCCGGGAAGCGGGAGTCGTCCGCGGCCAGGGTGACCAGCCGCATCAGCCCGTACCGCCAGCGTTCCGGGAAGGACGGGGAGCCGGGGGCGGTGTTGGTGAGGGTGACCAGGCCGGCGGCCAGGAGCGAGGTGACGAGCAGGCCGCCGGCCGCCACGCAGGCGGCCAGGACCGGGTTGGAGCGGTCGCCCTTCGCGTAGAACTCCCGGCGCCCCAGCAGCAGGGCGAGGACGAAGGCGGCGGTGAGGACCAGCGAGATCCAGTTCTGGGCGTGCCCCCGGACCTCGGGGAAGAGCATGACGAGCGCGAACAGCAGCAGGAAGAGGCCGCCGAGCACCAGGTTGAGGATCCACGCGGCACGCTTCCTGCGGCGCATGGTGACCGCCAGGAAGAGCGTGAACACCCCCGAGGCGAAGCCGGCGGTGAGCAGGTACGGGGTGAAGAAGTCGTCCTCGTTGTGCCGGCGCAGGTCCTGTCCGAACGAGACCCACACGGCGCTCAGGAAGTTGACGAACGTGACGGCGCGCAGGTACCAGACGGCGAACGCGGCGGCGCGCCGTGAACGGGTGGTGGTGCCCCGGGGTGTGGCTTCGGCGGACAAACGGACCTCTCCCATGAAAAGCGATCATATGGGGCATCGCTGGTCATGAAGCGGCTCCGGAAACGGCCCCGCGCGCGTCGCGGGCACGGCGCGTCCACGCCTGCCCGGCCACGTCACGTGGGCCGTCCCCGGAGCCGGTCGTTCCGCAGGACTTCCCCGTCAGGCGCCGGTGCCGTCGCCCGCCGCGTCCGGGGTGGTCGGGTCCGGACGCTCGGGCAGCTCCGCGGCGAACGCCGCCGCGGCCCGGACGAGGGGAAGCGCGAGCAGTGCCCCGGTTCCCTCACCCACATGGACGCCGTGGTCCAGCAGAGGGTTGAGCGCCATCCGGTCCAGCGCCTTCGCCTGCGCCGGCTCGCCGCTCACCTGGCCCGCCAGCCACCAGTCCGGCGCCCGGAACGCCGCCCGCTGCGCCACCAGCGCGCAGGCCGCGCCCACCACACCGTCCAGGATCACCGGCAGCCGGCGTACCGACGCCTGGAGCAGGAAGCCGGTCGTCGCCGCGAGGTCCGCGCCGCCGACCGCCGCGAGCAGCTCCAGCTGGTCGCCCAGGACCGGCCGGGCCCGCCGCAGCGCGTCCCGGACCGCCGCGCACTTGCGCATCCACGCCAGGTCGTCGATCCCGGCCCCGCCGCGCCCGGTCACCACCGAGGCGTCCGTGCCGCACAGGGCGGCGATCAGGGTGGACGCCGGGGTGGTGCCGCCCACGCTGAGATCGCCCAGGACCACCAGGTCGGTGCCCGAGTCCGCCTCCTCGTCCGCGATCGCCATGCCGAGGCGGACCGCCGCCTCCGCCTTCTCGGCCGTCAGCGCGTTCTCGAGGTCGATCCGGCCGCTGCCGCGCCGGACCCGGTGCCGGGTCACCTCCGCCGGCAGCAGCTCCGGATCGCAGTCCAGGCCCGCGTCCACCACCCGTACCGGCACGTCCATCGACCGGGCGAGCACGGCCACCGGGCTCGCGCCCTCCAGGACCGCCCGCACCAGCTCGTGCGCCGTACCGGCCGCCCGCCCCGACACCCCGAGCGCGGCCACCCCGTGGTCGCCCGCGAACAGCACCACCTTCGGGTGCTCGACGGGCCGGACCTTCACCGTGCCCTGCGCCGCCGACAGCCACTCGCCCAGCTCGTCCAGGCGCCCGAGGGCACCCGGCGGCACGACCAGCCGCTCACGGCGCTCCTCGGCGTCACGCCGTGTCCCGCCGTCGGCGCGCGAGATCAGATCGGAGAAGTCGTCCAGGTTCACGGTTCCGCCTTGTGACATCAGCGAGGGTCATCGTCCGTACGTGTGGGTCGACCGCACCCTACCCGCGCAGCACCAGCGGCTGCCCCGCGGCCACCCACACCACCTGCTCGCACTCGTCCGCGAAGGCCGCGTTCAGCCGCCCCAGCTCGTCCCGGAACCGGCGCCCCGCCGCCGTGCCCGGCACCACGCCCGAACCGACCTCGTTCGTCACGGCCACCACCGTGCGCCGGGTCGCCCGCACCGCCGCCACCAGCTCCGCCGTTCGCTCCCGCAGCGCCGCCTGCCCGCCGTCCGCCCACCGCTCGTCGTCCCACGCGCCCACCCGGTCCATGGCGTCCGTCAGCCACAGCGACAGACAGTCGACGAGCAGGGCCGGACCCTCCTCCGCGAGCAGCGGCACGAGGTCGCAGGTCTCGGCGGTGCGCCAGGAACCCGGCCGCCGCTCCCGGTGCAGGCTCACGCGCTCCGCCCACTCCGGATCGCCCTCCCGGGTGCCGCCGGTCGCCACGTACAGCACCTCCGGGAACGACTCCAGGCGCCGCTCGGCCTCCACCGACTTCCCCGACCGGGCGCCGCCGGTGACCAGCGTCCGCCGCGGCACCTCGGGCACCTCGTGGTACTCGCCCGCGTACAGCGTCGTACCGTCCGGCACCGCGCGCGCGCCCGCCGCCGCCAGCCGCCGGTCCAGCTCGGCCCCGGTCGGCGCGTCGTGGTCCAGGTGCGCCGCGATCACCACCGTCGCGGGACCCACGCCACCGGCCGCCCGCAGCCGCGCCAGCGCGTCCGGCCGCCCGGTGACATCGGCGATCACCACGTCGTACGGGCCCCGGTGGTCGTCGGCCAGACCCGCGGGCGCCCCGCCGGGCGGCAGGTAGAGCAGCCGCTCCCCGTCGGCCGAGGTCACCTCGTACCCCGTCCCGGGCGAGTCCATCGGCACCGCCCGCACCCGGTGCCCGCTGATCAGCGTCAGCTCCCGGCCGTCCGGTACGCGCCCCGCGGCCGGCAGCCCGGCCGGCACCTCCACCGCCGGCCCGTCGTGCGGATGGGACAGGAGGACCTGGCGCACCCCCACGAGCGAGTGCCCCGACCGGGCCGCCGCGAGGGCGGCGCCGGGGGTGAGGTCCAGGAGCAGGGCCCCGTCGACGAGCAGCGCGGTCGCGGCCCGCGCACGGGACCCTCGGGAGAGCGCGCACACGGCGCAGGGGCAGTCGGGGCGGGGCAGCCCCAGGGGGGCGCCGGTGCCGAGCAGAGTCAGTTCCACGCTCAGATCCTCCCGCGCCACCGCGAGGCGTGCGCGCCCGGCTACTCTGCGGGCAGGAAACCGATCATCCGGCGAGCACCAGGAGGCGGACATGGCATGGACGTGGCGGTTCGAGAAGTCCGACGGCACGGAGGTCCAGCCGGTGGTGACCCCTGAGGAGTTCACCACCCAGGGCGACGCCGAGAGCTGGATCGGGGAGCACTGGCGCGACCTCCTGGCGGGCGGCGCCGATCAGGTGACGCTCTCCGAGGACGGCACGAAGATCTACGGCCCGATGGCGCTGGACGCGGAGGGCTGAGCCGTCCGGTGGCCGGTACGGGGGCGGCGGCCCCGCTCCCGTACCGGCACCGCCACCTTCGCCGGCGGGGTCACATCTCGCCGAGCGTGACCTCCGCGCGGCGCGTCTCCGTCCCCCGCACGTACGTCACCGTCACCTTCTCGCCCGGTTCGCGGGAGGCCAGGGCCTCCGCGAGGGAGGTGATGGTGGTGATCTCGTCGTCGCCGATCCGGGTGATGACGTCGCCGGGGCGCAGACCCGCCGCGCCCGCCGCGCCGTTCGCGGGCGCCTCGACGACGGCCACGCCCGCCGGGTCGTAGTCGTCGCTGAGGACCGTCCGTCCGGTGATGTTCAGGGCCGCCCGGCCCGAGTCGGTCACCCTGCCGTCGCGGATGATCTGGTCCGCGATCGTCCGCACCATGGAAGCCGGGATCGCGAAGCCGATGCCGGGCGCCGAACCCCCGCCCAGTTCGGGGGCGGTGGCCGCCAGCGTCGGGATGCCGATGACCTCGCTGTCCAGGTTCACCAGGGCGCCCCCGCTGTTGCCGGGGTTGATCGCGGCCGAGGTCTGCACCATGTTCCCGATGGTCGCGCCCGTGCCGCCGCCCGTGCGGCCCTCGCTGACCGTCCGGCCGGTCGCCGAGACGATGCCCTGCGTGACACTGCCCGACAGGCCGAGCGGCGACCCCATGGCGAGCACGATCTGCCCCATGTCCACCTTCGCGGAGTCGCCGAACCGGGCGGCCTTGAGCCCCTTCGGCACGCTGTCCAGCTTGAGGACCGCGAGATCCTGCTCGGGGTACGAGGAGACGAGCCGTGCCGTCACCGGCTGGCCGCCGGTCGCCGCCGTCACCTTGAAGCTCCGCTCCCGGCCCACCACGTGCGCGTTGGTGACGATGTGCCCCCTGGTGTCGTAGACCACCCCGGAGCCGAGACCGTTCGTCGCGTCGATCTGGACGACCGACGGCAGCACGTCCCGGATCACCTGCCGGTAGTCGTCCTCCAGGTCACGGGCGGCGACCGGCGCCGCCGCCTGCGTGGAGCGCTCGGGGGCGGCCGTCCCGCCGCCGGCGGGGGAGCAGCCGCCGAGCAGCGCGATGGCGCACAGCCCGGCGGCGAGCGGGGGCGGAAGGCGTCGGGCACGGGATACGTCCATGTCCGGAGTATCCGATTCCGCCCCGTGGGCGGCCCGGTGGACGCATCCGATCAGGTGTGGGCGCGGAAGGCGGGGGTACGGGTACGGGCCGGGAGCCCGGCCGTCGCCGTCGGCGCGGTGGTCAGCCGCGGACCCCGCACAGATGCAGCAGTCCGGCGACCCGCCGGTACGGATCCGATCTTCCGGCCCGGTCCTCGGCGGCCAGCAGCCGGTCCAGCTCGTCCGCCGCCGGAAGGCCCCGCTCGGGCGGGATGCCGTCGGTGAAGACCCGCACCCCGTACCAGGCGTGCAGCGGCGCCGCGATCCCGGCGAGCGTCGCCGCCAGCGCCTCCAGCCGGTCCGCCCGCACCTTCACCCCGTCGTCGTTCGTGTAGACGTCCGACTCGAAACCGGCGAGCGCGCCCGGCCAGTCCCCGGCCAGCCCCGGCCGCATGGCCAGGGCGTCCGCGTTCCGCACGACCAGGGAGAGCAGGCCCCCGGGCGCCAGCATCCGGGCGAGCCCGGCGAGCAGCGCGTCCGGCTCGTCGGCGTACATGAGCACCCCGTGGCACAGGACCACGTCGAAGCTGCCCGGCATGAAGTGGACGCCGGTCTCGCGTCCGTCCCCCTCGATCAGCCGGACCCGCTCGCGGATCCCGGCCGGCTCGGTCGCCAGCGACTCACGCGCCGCCTTCAGCAGATCCGGATCGGCCTCCAGGCCGGTCACCGTGTGCCCGGCCCGGGCGAGCCGCAGCGCCTGCGTCCCCGGGCCCATGCCGGCGTCGAGGATCCGCAGCCGCTGCCCCACCGGGTAGCGGGCGGCTATCTGCTCGTCGACCTGGCGGGCGACCAGCTCCTGCCGGACAGTGTCGCGCAGCCCGCCGTGGCCGGACGGCCAGTGCCCGGCGGGCAGCACGGGGCCGCCCCCCTCGGGCGCGCCCCCGTCCGGGGTGACGTGCTCCGGGGCCGACCGGTCGGCGCTCAGGGCCGCTCTCCGCGCTTGACCTGCGGCTTCGGAAGTCGCAGGCGGCGCATCTGGAGCGTACGCATCAGGCCGTAGGCCACGGCGCCGCGCTTCGGCTCGTTCGGGAAGCGCTCGTTGAGCTGCTTCCGCAGCCGGATGGAGATGCCGATCGAGTCGATGACGATCAGGATGATCACACCGAGCCAGAGCAGCAGCGAGATGTTCTGGAGCGACCGGTTGGCGTTGCCGAACAGCGACAGCACCAGGATCACGACCGCCATCGGCAGGAAGAACTCGGCGATCGCGAAGCGCGAGTCGACGAAGTCGCGCACGAATCGGCGGACCGGTCCCTTGTCACGGACCGGCAGGTAACGCTCGTCGCCGCTCGCCAGCGCCTCGCGCTGACGGGCCAGATCGGCCCGGCGCGCCTCGCGCTGACGCTTGGCGGCCTCCTTGCGGTCGAGCGGCGTGGACTGCGCGCGGCGGCGCTGCGACTGGGCCTCACTCCGCTTCGGGGTCGGGCGGCCCTTGGGGGCCTGGGGGTCGCGGGGCTGCTGGGGGGAAAGGTCCGCCGTCACCTTCTCGGTGGGGGCCTTCTCGTCCTTCGAACGGCTACGGAACACAAAACCCAAGGGTACGGGGTGGCGGGCATGGACCCCAGCCCGGGCGGGAACGATCGGCTAACGGAGTGCGTCCTCCCTCCCACGGGGGAGGGTACGGACGCGGGTCCACCCCGAGATCCGTCTACTCCCTGGGCCGGAGGGGAGGAGCCGCGCAGTCGTCCTTGGGGAGGAGCGCATCCGGCTCCGAACAGTGCGGTAATGGAGACAGGGCCCGTACTGTGGATCCTGTCGATAGAGCTGGTGCCGAGTCCGTCAGAAGGGGGCGCGCGAAGCCCATGAGCGGTGTCATGAAGCGTATGGGGATGATCTTCCGCGCGAAGGCGAACAAGGCCCTTGACCGGGCCGAGGACCCGCGCGAGACGCTCGACTACTCCTACCAGAAGCAGCTGGAGCTGCTGCAGAAGGTGCGCCGGGGCGTCGCCGACGTCGCGACCTCCCGCAAGCGGCTCGAACTCCAGCTGAACCAGCTGCAGAACCAGTCCGCCAAGCTGGAGGACCAGGGCCGCAAGGCGCTGGCGCTCGGCCGCGAGGACCTTGCCCGTGAGGCGCTGTCCCGCAGGGCCGCGCTCCAGCAGCAGGTCAGCGACCTTCAGGTGCAGCACCAGACGCTGCAGGGGGAGGAGGAGAAGCTCACCCTCGCCTCCCAGCGGCTCCAGGCCAAGGTCGACGCCTTCCGCACCCGGAAGGAGACCATCAAGGCCACCTACACCGCCGCCCAGGCGCAGACCCGGATCGCGGAGTCCTTCTCCGGCATCTCGGAGGAGATGAGCGACGTCGGCCTCGCGATCCAGCGTGCCGAGGACAAGACGGCGCAGCTCCAGGCGCGCGCCGGCGCGATCGACGAGCTCCTCGCCTCGGGCGCGCTCGACGACCAGTCGGGCCTGGCCAAGGACGACATCCAGGCCGAGCTGGACCGGCTCTCCGGCGGCACGGACGTCGAGCTGGAGCTCCAGCGCATGAAGGCCGAGCTGGCCGGCGGTTCCTCCGCGCAGCAGCAGGCGATCGAGGGCGGCGCGGCCGGTACGCAGCAGGTCCCGCAGTCCCAGTCCCACCCGCGTTTCGACAAGCAGTAGGCCCCAGGCCCGCCGAGGGGCAGGCATCCGCACCGGCGGCGACCGGCCGCTTTGCGACCCGAAGGACGCGACATGATCGTACGGATCATGGGGGAGGGCCAGTGGAAGCTGGCCGACAGCAACTTCGCCGAGCTGAACGCGCTCGACGACGAGCTGCTCGCAGAGATGGAGTCGGGGGACGAGGACGGCTTCCGCCGCACCCTGGGCGCCCTGCTCGACGGGGTCCGCAAGGTCGGGGTGCCGCTGCCCGACGACTCCCTGGAGCCGTCGGAGCTGATCCTTCCGGCGGCGGGCGCGAGCCTGGACGAGGTCCGCGAGATGCTCACGGACGACGGCTTCTTCCCGGGCTGACGGACCGGTACGGGGGATGCCTTCGGGCGCCGGACGGTGTCGGGGATGCCGTCGGGTGACGGCCCGCTTCCCGGCGACAGGGCGCGTACGGCCGGGGGCCCCGCCACCGACACGGTGGCGGGGCCCCCGGCCGTTCCCCGTACCGTTTCCCGATGTGACCCTCGCCGATCCCGCACTCGGCCCGGCCCCCGACGACCGGACCGCCCCCGGCCCGGAGCCGGAGGGCGCGTCCCGCGCGGACGGGCCCGACGCCCCTCAGGCCGCCGACCGGACGTCCGCGAGCCCGGCCGGGGACGGTCCGGCGTCCGGCGGCGCGACCGCCGCCGGCTCCGCCGCCCCGACCCCGGCGGCACCTCCGCCGTCCGCGTCGCCGGGGGCTCCCGGCTCCACGCCCGGGCCCGCTCCCGTACGCCCCCGGCAGGCTCCCGCACCCACCGGGCCCGCGCGCCGAGGCCGCCCCTCCGCCGGAGGGAGGTCCACCGCTCCGGCCCCCGTCCCCCCGGCCCCGGCGGCGTCCCCTCCGGCCGTGCCGCCGCAAGCTCCCGCCGGCGGGCCCGCCCGCCCGCCGCAGGCGCCCGCCGCCCGGCTGCGCGCGTGGTTCGCGGCGCATCCGCTCGCCTTCGACGCCGTCCTCGCGCTCGGTGTCCTCGTCTGCATGGTCGCCGCCTCCTTCACCGACCCGCACGGCAGTCCCACCGGCCCCACCTTCGGCGAGCGCGCCCCCACCGGCCGGGGCGTGCTCGTCATGGGGGCCGGCGCCGCCGCGCTGGTGCTGCGCCGCCGCAGGCCCTTCGCCGTGCTCGCGTTCACCGTGGCGAGCAGCCTCGTGGAGCTCGCCGCCGACACCCGGCCCGCCCCCGTCACCATGAGCGCCGTCATGGCGCTCTACACCGTCGCCTCGCGCACCGACCGGCCCACCACCTGGCGCTTCGGCCTGGCCACCATGACCGTGCTCACCGCCGCCGCCATGGCCTTCGGCCCGACCCCCTGGTACGCGCAGGAGAACCTCGGCGTGTTCGCGTGGACCGGCATGGCCGCCGCGGCGGGGGACGCCGTCCGCAGCCGCCGCGCGTTCGTGCACGCCATCCGGGAGCGCGCCGAGCGGGCCGAACGCACCCGCGAGGAGGAGGCCCGCCGCCGGGTCGCGGAGGAGCGGCTGCGGATCGCCCGCGACCTCCACGACGTCGTCGCCCACCACATCGCCCTGGTGAACGTCCAGGCCGGCGTCGCCGCCCACGTCATGGACCGGCGCCCCGACCAGGCCAAAGAGGCGCTCGCCCACGTCCGGGAGGCCAGCCGCTCCGCCCTGGACGAGCTGCGCGCCACCGTCGGCCTGCTGCGGCAGTCCGGCGACCCGGCGGCCCCCACCGAGCCCGCGCCCGGCCTCGCCGACCTCGACGGGCTGCTGGACGGCTTCCGCAAGGCCGGCCTCCCGGTCACCCTGGCCCGCGCGGGCGGCGAGGTCCCGCTGCCCGCGACCGTCGACCTGGCCGCGTACCGGATCGTCCAGGAGGCCCTCACCAACGTGCGCAAGCACGCGGGGCCCGACGCCCGCGCGGAGGTGAGCGTGGTCCGGGTGGGCCGTACCGTCGAGATCACCGTCCTGGACGACGGCGCCCCGCCCGCCGGAGGACCCGCGGGGGGCGGCGGCGGGCACGGCCTCCTCGGCATGCGCGAGCGGGTCACCGCCCTCGGCGGCACCCTCACCGCCGCACCCCGCTACGGCGGCGGCTTCCGGGTGCAGGCGATACTGCCGGTGACGTCCCGCACGGGGGAGGACACATGACGATCCGGGTACTCCTCGCCGACGACCAGGCCCTGCTGCGCAGCGCCTTCAAGGTCCTGGTGAACTCCGAGCCCGACATGGAGGTGGTCGGCGAGGCCGCCGACGGCGCCGAGGCCCTCACCCTCGCCCGCGCCGAGCGGCCCGACGTCGTCCTCATGGACATCCGGATGCCGGGCACCGACGGCCTCGCCGCCACCCGGGCGATCACCGCCGACCCCGGCCTGGCGGACGTGCGGATCGTCATGCTGACCACCTTCGAGGTCGACGAGTACGTGGTGGAGTCGCTGCGCGCCGGAGCCTCCGGCTTCCTCGGCAAGGGCGCCGAACCGGAGGAACTGCTCGGTGCCATCCGGGTCGCCCACGCCGGCGAGGCCCTGCTCTCCCCGGCCGCCACCAAGGGCCTCATCGCCACCTTCCTCGCACAGGGCGCGGCCACGGCCGCCGACCCCTCCGGCGGCCCGGGCCGCTCCGAGCGGCTCGGCGCCCTCACCGCCCGCGAACGCGAGGTGCTCGTCCTGGTCGCGGGCGGACTGTCCAACGACGAGATCGCCGAGCGCCTCGACGTCAGCCCGCTCACCGTGAAGACCCATGTGAACCGGACCATGGCCAAGATCGGCGCCCGCGACCGCGCCCAGCTGGTGGTCACCGCCTACGAGTCCGGTCTGGTCCGTCCCCGGGTCGAGCCGGGCCGGGACTGAGGGTCGCACCGGGGCCGGGCGGTCATTCGGGCGGAGGCCCGCGTACTCCAGGCGCGGTATGCGCGGACCGGCGAAGTGGACCCGGCGGGCGAGGAATTCGCGGCGCGGATCACCGAAGGTGGAGCCGGGGGGTACCGAGGTCGTGCCCGCCCGCCGACGAGTACGCCACGGAAGTGAGTCCCCATGTCCTGGCTGTCCAGATTCAGCCTCGCGCAACGGGCCCTGATCGGTCTGATGTCCCTCGTCGCGATCGTGTTCGGCGCGATCGCGATACCGCAGCTGAAACAGCAGCTCCTGCCCTCGATCGAGCTCCCCGTGGTCTCGGTCCTCGCCCCCTACCAGGGCGCTTCCCCTGAGGTGGTGGAGAAGCAGGTCGTCGAGCCGCTGGAGAACGGGCTGAAGGCCGTCGACGGCCTGAAGTCGGTCACCTCCACCGCCTCCGAGGGCAGCGCCGTCGTGATGGCCTCCTTCGACTACGGGGACGAGTCCACGAAGCAGCTCGTCGCCGACGTCCAGCAGGCCGTCAACCGCGCCCGGGCCCAGCTGCCCGACGGCGTGGACCCGCAGGTCGTGGCCGGCTCCACCGACGACATCCCGACCGTCGTCCTCGCCGCGACCTCCGGCAAGGACCAGCAGGCGCTGGCCGACCAGCTCGAGCGGACCGTGGTCCCCGCCCTGCAGGACATCGAGGGCGTCGGCCAGGTCACCGTCGACGGCGTCCAGGACCTCCAGGTCTCCGTCACCCCGGACGAGCGCCGGCTCGCCGCGGCCGGCCTCAGCACCATGAAGCTGGCCGAGGCCCTCCGCGCCGGCGGTGGCACCGTCCCGGCCGGCTCCTTCGCCGAGGACGGCATGAGCCGCACCGTCCAGGTCGGTGGCGGCTACACCTCCCTGCGCCAGATCGAGGACCTGCGCATCCCGCCGGCCGTGCCCGGCAAGGGCCGGGCGGTCCGGCTCGGTGACGTGGCCACCGTGACGCAGGAGGAGGCGCGGCGCGTCTCCCTGACCCGTACCAACGGCAGGCCCAGCCTCGCCGTCATGGCCACCATGGACAAGGACGGCAGCGCCGTCGCCATCTCCGAGGCCGTCGCCGAGCAGCTGCCCGACCTGCGCCGCGCGCTGGGCCCGGGCGCCGAGCTGACCGTGGTCTCCGACCAGGGCCCGGCCGTCGCCAAGTCGGTCTCCGGCCTGACCACCGAGGGCGCGCTCGGCCTCGTCATGGCCGTCCTGGTGATCCTGGTCTTCCTCACCTCGGTCCGCTCGACCCTGGTGACCGCCGTCTCCATCCCGCTCTCGGTCGTGCTCGCGCTGCTGGTGCTGTGGAGCCGGGACCTCTCGCTCAACATGCTGACCCTCGGCGCGCTCACCATCGCCATCGGCCGGGTCGTCGACGACTCGATCGTGGTCCTGGAGAACATCAAGCGGCACCTCGGGTACGGCGAGGAGCGCAGGGCCGCGATCCTCACCGCCGTGCGCGAGGTGGCGGGCGCGGTCACCTCCTCCACCCTCACCACCGTCGCCGTCTTCCTGCCGATCGCGTTCGTCGGCGGCATGGTCGGTGAGCTGTTCGGTTCCTTCTCGCTGACGGTCACCGCCGCCCTGCTCGCCTCGCTGCTGGTCTCCCTGACGGTGATCCCGGTCCTCTCGTACTGGTTCCTGCGGGCCCCCAAGGGCACCGCGAAGGACCCGGAGGAAGCCCGCAGGCGGGCCGAGGAGAAGGAGGCGAAGGGGCGGCTCCAGCGCCTGTACGTACGGGTGCTGCGGTTCGCGACCCGCCGCCGTCTCACCAGCGTGGCCATCGCCCTGGTCGTCCTGGTGGGCACCTTCGGCATGACGCCGCTCCTCAAGACGAACTTCTTCGACCCGGGCGAGCAGGAGGTCCTCACCGTCCGCCAGGAACTGCCGCCCGGCACCTCCCTCGCCTCCGCCGACGCGGCCGCGCGGAAGGTCGAGCAGGTCCTCGCCCGCACCGAGGGGGTCAGGGACTACCAGGTCACCGTCGGCTCCTCGGGCCTGATGGCCGCCTTCGGCGGCGGCACCGGCGCGAACCAGGCCTCGTACCGGGTCGCCCTGGAGGACTCCGCCTCGTACGAGGCGACGCGGGACGCCCTCGACACGGCGCTCGGCGCCCTCGACGGCATCGGTGACACCACCATCTCGGCGGGCGACGGCTTCGGCAGCCAGGACATCGGCGTCACGGTGAAGGCCGGTGACCCGGAGGTCCTGAAGCAGGCCGCCGAGCAGGTGCGGGCCGCCGTCGCCGGTCTGAAGGACGTCACCGACGTGCAGAGCGACCTGGCGCAGTCCGTCCCGCGGATCTCCGTACGGGCGAACCAGCGGGCGGCCGACGCCGGCTTCGACAACGCCTCCCTCGGTATGGCCGTGGCCCAGGCCGTCCGCGGCACCCCGGCCGCCAAGGCGGTCCTCGGCGACACCGAGCGGGACGTCGTGCTCACCGCGGCGCAGCCGGCCACCACCCTCGCCGAGCTGCGGGCCCTGCCGCTCGGCCCGGTGCGGCTCGGTGACGTCGCCACCGTGGAGCTGGTCCCCGGCCCGGTCTCCATGACCCGGATCGACGGCGCCCGCGCGGCGACCGTGACCGCCAAGCCGACCGGCGACAACACCGGTGCCGTCAGCGCCGCGCTGCAGACGAAGCTGAAGGAACTGGACCTGCCCGAGGGCGCCACCGCCACCATCGGCGGGGTGACCGAGGACCAGTCGGACGCCTTCGCCAACCTGTTCCTGGCGATGCTCGCGGCCGTCGCGCTGGTCTTCATGCTCCTGGTCGCGACCTTCCGGTCGCTGATCCAGCCGCTGATCCTGCTGGTGTCCATCCCGTTCGCGGCCACCGGCGCCCTCGGCCTGCTGGTGCTCACCGGCACCGCGATGGGCGTCCCGGCGATGATCGGCATGCTGATGCTCATCGGCATCGTCGTGACGAACGCGATCGTCCTGATCGACCTGGTCAACCAGTACCGGGCCCAGGGCCTCGGCGTCGTCGAAGCGGTGGTCGAGGGCGGCCGGCACCGGCTGCGGCCGATCCTGATGACCGCCCTGGCGACGATCTTCGCCCTGCTGC
This sequence comes from Streptomyces sp. NPDC126503, assembly GCF_040302405.1. Taxonomy (NCBI): domain Bacteria; kingdom Bacillati; phylum Actinomycetota; class Actinomycetes; order Kitasatosporales; family Streptomycetaceae; genus Streptomyces; species Streptomyces sp. NPDC126503. The sequence continues at coordinate 26,139 of NZ_JBEORS010000018.1, read as the reverse complement.
CGATGGCCCTCGGCATCACCGGCGAGGGCGGTTTCATCGCCAAGCCGCTGGCGGTCGTGGTGATCGGCGGCCTGATCTCCTCGACGCTGCTGACCCTGCTGCTCGTGCCGACGCTCTACGCGATGGTGGAGCTCCGCAAGGAGCGCCGCGCCAGGAAGAAGGCGGCGAAGAGGGGGGCGAAGGTGACCCTGAAGAAGGGCGCAGGGAAGCGGAAGGAGGGCGACCGGACGGACGACCCGGAGCAGCCGGACGTCACCCCGGTGGACGCGACCCTGCTGGACCTCCTGGACTGAGTTCGCGCGCCGGTACGCGAAGAGGGGCGCCCCGCGGTCTCGCGGGGCGCCCCTCGGCGTCGTACGGGGTGGAGAACCGTTACGGCAGCGCCAGCATCCGCTCCAGGGCGAGCTTGGCGAAGCTCTCGGTCTCCTTGTCGACCTGGATCTGGTTGACCAGCTTGCCCTCGGCCAGCGACTCCAGGGCCCACACCAGGTGCGGCAGGTCGATCCGGTTCATGGTCGAGCAGAAGCAGACCGTCTTGTCGAGGAAGACGATCTCCTTGCCCTGGTCGGCGTAACGGTTCGCCAGGCGGCGGACCAGGTTCAGCTCGGTGCCGATCGCCCACTTCGAGCCGGCCGGGGCCGCCTCCAGGGTGTTGATGATGTACTCCGTCGAGCCGACGTAGTCCGCGGCGGCGACGACCTCGTGCTTGCACTCGGGGTGGACCAGGACGTTGACGCCCGGGATGCGCTCGCGCACGTCGTTGACCGAGTCCAGCGAGAAGCGGCCGTGCACCGAGCAGTGCCCGCGCCACAGGATCATCTTGGCGGCGCGCAGCTCCTCGGCGGTCAGTCCGCCGTTCGGCTTGTGCGGGTTGTAGACCACGCAGTCGTCCAGCGACGTGCCCATGTCGCGGACGGCGGTGTTGCGGCCCAGGTGCTGGTCCGGCAGGAACAGGACCTTCTCGCCCTGCTCGAAGGCCCACTTCAGGGCCCGCTCGGCGTTGGACGAGGTGCAGATCGTGCCCCCGTGCTTGCCGGTGAAGGCCTTGATGTCGGCCGAGGAGTTCATGTACGAGACGGGCACGACCTGCTCGGCGATGCCCGCCTCGGTCAGCACGTCCCAGCACTCGGCGACCTGCTCGGCGGTGGCCATGTCGGCCATCGAGCAGCCGGCCGCCAGGTCCGGCAGGACGACCTTCTGGTCGTCGCCGGTCAGGATGTCCGCCGACTCGGCCATGAAGTGCACGCCGCAGAAGACGATGTACTCGGCCTCCGGCTTCGCGGCGGCGTCACGGGCGAGCTTGAAGGAGTCACCGGTGACGTCCGCGAACTGGATGACCTCGTCGCGCTGGTAGTGGTGGCCGAGCACGAAGACCTTGTCCCCGAGCTTCTCCTTGGCCGCGCGGGCGCGCTCCACCAGGTCCGGGTCGGAGGGCGACGGCAGGTCGCCCGGGCACTCCACGCCGCGCTCGCTCTTGGGGTCGGCCTCACGGCCGAGCAGCAGCAGGGCGAGCGGCGTCGGCTGGACGTCCAGGGGGGTCTGGGCGGTGGTCACGTCACGCACCCTTTCTAGGGGGAACCTTTTCGTCTAAATGACGTTATCTATCATAACCGGTTCACGTCAGATTGACGATGTCCATAGTGTCGATGTGACGCATTCGCCTTTCCGCTCCTCTGGACAGGGTGTGCGAGCATGAAAGGAGAAAGACCCCGCTCGCCCCGGAATGAATCCGGGACACCGCCGGTTGCAACCGTCGGCAAGCAGTCTCCGTACAACCCGGGAGAGAAGCAGATGTCCGTATCGGACGAGAAGACCACTGTCAGCGACGGCATCCTCCTGTCCGACGCCGCCGCGGCAAAGGTCAAGGCCCTGCTCGACCAGGAAGGCCGCGACGACCTGGCCCTGCGCGTCGCCGTTCAGCCCGGCGGCTGCTCCGGCCTGCGTTACCAGCTGTTCTTCGACGAGCGCTCGCTCGACGGGGACGTCGTCAAGGACTTCGGTGGCGTCAAGGTCGTCACCGACCGCATGAGCGCCCCGTACCTGGGCGGTGCGTCGATCGACTTCGTCGACACCATCGAGAAGCAGGGCTTCACGATCGACAACCCGAACGCCACGGGCTCCTGCGCCTGCGGCGACTCGTTCAGCTAAGCGCGCGTACGTGAGGGCGGCGGCCCGGGACCTCCCGGGCTGCCGCCCTCACGCATGCTCCGCCGCCCTCAGCGACGCGGCACGGCCTGCCCGCTCTCCGCGTCCACCACGGCCCGGCCGCCCAGCGGCGCGTCCAGGGTCACCGTCAGGCTGATCTCCTTGGCGACCATGACGCACATCCGGTCCGGGTCGATCGGCTTCTCGGAGATCCGCACCGCGACCTTCCCGCCGGTCTCCTCGGCGGCCGCCGTGTAGGTGCTGCACACCCCGCCCCAGAAGGAGACGGTCAGCTTCCGGCCGCCGGCGTCCGTCCGGTACGACTCCACCTTCCGCACCGGCGCCGTGCCCTCCTCCGGCGCGCCCGTCGCGGGCGGCTCCGCCCCCTCCGGCACCACGGCCGACCGGGTCACCGTGTACGGCGCGGCGTCCGCCGGGTCCGCCGTGAACAGCCAGGTCGGCACCAGCAGCCGCTCGCCCGCCTCGTCCTGCGCCGCGAGGCCGAGCACCGCACCCGTCACCGGCACCTCCCGGGGCGCGACGGGCTCCGACGGCGGACACGGTACGGCCGGTTCGGCCCGCCCGTCGCCCTCCACGGCCGGCGGGTCGGTCGCGCAGCCCCCGATGCCGATCGGACCGGTCCCCTTCGACGCCTCGTTCAGCTGCGCCAGGGCCTTCTCCGCCGGCACCACCGGCCGCGTCTCGCCCCGCACCGGTTCCTTGAGCATCCCGCTGCCCGCGACCGGCCGTCCGTCCGGCCCGATGTGCAGCCCCGTCGACCAGCCGTACGTCGGCAGCCCGCCCACGACCGGATCGGCGTTCACCACCCGGACCGAGCCGTCCATCACCTGCGTCGCCCGCACCTTGGCGCCGTCCTGCCCGAGCGCCTTCAGGACCGGGGCCGCCGCGGCCTTCGCCGCCGCCTCGCTCACCGGCGTACCGCGGCCGATCGGGGACTGCCCCTCGCCCGGCGGCGGGCAGGCCGGGCCCTTGAGGCAGGCGTCGCCCACCGGGCCGCCGCGCTGCCAGGAGTACGTCCAGCTCCCGGGGGCCGCCCGGGTCACGTCCAGGCGCGGCCCCGTGGCGTCCTTCTCCGGCCGGACCGTCCAGACCTTCCCCTCCAGGACGGGGGTGCCGGGCACGCCGAGTGCCGCGGCCAGCCTGGTCACCTCCGCCGAGGTGACCAGGCCCTCGGGCCGGTGGACCGCGGCCGAGGAGGGCCCCTGGGGGAGTGGGCCCTTGGCTGTGTAGACGGTGCCCGCGGGGCCGCCGCCCGGGTCGGGCTCACCCGGGGCGATCCCGGACGCGCCGTCCGGACTCCCCGGGGTGCCGCCGCCCGCCGTCCCCGGCGCCGGGGACGCGGCGGGACGGGAGTCCTCACCGGAGGCGGAGCCCGCCAGGTACACGCCACCGCCACCGGCGAGCAGCACACCCGCCGCCACCGAGGCGGTGAGCAGCGTCCGCCGCCTCCGCCCGTTCTCCGTATCGCTCACCGCAACGCTCCCTCGTGTCGATCGGACACCGGTGGGACGGAGCGGACGCGCCGGCGGTTCCGTCAGTCGCCGTACTCGGCGGTGGCGCCGATCAGCCGCGCCGAGGCCGCCGGAACGTCCACGCCGTGGATGAGGGCGGGGGAGACCGGCGCCGGCGCGGGGTCGGCGGGGGTCACCCAGTGCGGGGCCATCCGGGCGCCGGCTCCGCGCAGCTCGGCGAGGCTCAGCTCGGACTCGTGACGCTCACGGGAAGCGGGGTACGTCGTCATGGCCGCACCGTATGCACCACCCGTGCCCGGAGAAAAGCCCTACTCTGGGGTAGTTTCCACTGTTCGGCAGGACCGTTCCCACCCGGTAGCGTGAACTGTCATTACCGCCTTCCCGCAGGAGCACCCCGCCGTGCGTATCGCAGTCACCGGCTCCATCGCCACCGACCACCTCATGACCTTCCCCGGCCGGTTCGCCGACCAGCTCGTGGCCGACCAGCTCCACACGGTGTCGCTCTCCTTCCTCGTCGACAACCTCGACGTCCGCCGCGGCGGCGTCGGACCGAACATCTGCTTCGGCATGGGCCAGCTCGGCGGCCGCCCCATCCTCGTGGGCGCCGCCGGCTACGACTTCGACGAGTACCGCGCCTGGCTCGACCGGCACGGCGTCGACACCGACTCGGTGCGCATCTCCGAGGTCCTGCACACCGCCCGCTTCGTCTGCACCACCGACAAGGACCACAACCAGATCGGCTCCTTCTACACGGGAGCGATGAGCGAGGCCCGCCTCATCGAGCTCAAGGCCGTCGCCGACCGCGTCGGCGGCCTCGACCTGGTCCTCATCGGCGCCGACGACCCCGAGGCGATGCTCCGCCACACCGAGGAGTGCCGCGCCCGCGCGATCCCCTTCGCCGCCGACTTCTCGCAGCAGATCGCGCGGATGAACGGCGACGAGATCCGCACCCTCCTCGACGGCGCCACCTACCTCTTCTCCAACGAGTACGAGAAGGGCCTCATCGAGTCGAAGACCGGCTGGACCGACGAGGAGATCCTCTCCCGCGTCGGCCACCGCGTGACCACCCTCGGCTCCCGCGGCGTCCGCATCGAGCGCGTCGGCGAGACCCCCGTCGAGGTCGGCTGCCCGGAGGAGAAGGCCAAGGTCGACCCCACCGGTGTCGGCGACGCCTTCCGCGCCGGCTTCCTCACCGGCCTGTCCTGGGGCGTCGGCCTGGAGCGCGCCGCGCAGGTCGGCTGCATGCTCGCCACCCTGGTGATCGAGACCCTCGGCACCCAGGAGTACACCCTGCAGCGCGCCCACTTCATGGAGCGCTTCACCAAGGCGTACGGCGACGAGGCCGCCACCGAGGTCCGCGCCCACCTCGCGGTCTGAGAACCCCCGTCCGTGGGGGCCCGCGCCCCCACGGACCCGCGGGGCCGGCCTCAGCCCAGGCGGCGCACCACGTAGGCCGTGCCGCCCCGCGGGGACGGCTCCTCGCCCACGTACTCCTGGCCCCGCATCTCGCACCACGCCGGGATGTCCAGCCGCGCCGCCTCGTCGTCCGCGAGCACGGTGACCGTGCCGCCCACCGGTACGTCGCCGATCACCTTGGCCAGCTCGATCACAGGGATCGGGCAGCGCTTCCCGAGCGAGTCCACGACCAGAGGGCCGGACCCGGCCGCCGGGGCCGGGGCGGCGACCGGGGCGCCCAGCCGCTCCCGTACCCCCGCGACCACCCCCGGCAGCACGGCCAGGAACCGGTCCACGTCCTCCTCCGCCGTCCCGGCCGGCAGCGACACCCGTACGTTGCCCTCGCTCAGCACCCCCATCGCCCGCAGCACGTGGCTGGGCGTCAGCGTCGAACTCGTGCACGACGAACCGGACGAAACGGAGAAACCCTCCCGGTCCAGCTCGTGCAGAAGCGTCTCCCCGTCCACGTACAGACAGGAGAAGGTGACGAGATGGGGGAGCCGGCGCACCGGGTCGCCCACCACCTCCACGTCCGGCACCAGCTCCGGCACCCGCGCCCGGATCCGGTCCACCAGCGCCCGCAGCCGCGCCCCCTCGGCCTCCGCCTCCGCCCGCACCGCCCGCAGCGAGGCCGCCGCCGCCACGATCGCCGGCAGGTTCTCGAAGCCCGGCGCCCGGCCCGACTCGCGCTCGTCCGAGGGGCCTTGCGGGGCGAACCGGACGCCCTTGCGCACCGCGAGCAGCCCCACACCCGCCGGCCCGCCCCACTTGTGCGCGCTCGCCGCGAGCAGCGACCAGCCCTCCGCCACCGGCCCCCAGGCCAGCGACTGGGCCGCGTCCACGAGCAGCGGCACCCCCGCCTCCCGGCAGGCCGCCGCGGCCCGGGCCACCGGCTGCTCGGTCCCCACCTCGTGGTTGGCCGACTGCAGACAGGCCAGTGCCGTGCTCCCGTCCAGCGCCGCCGCGAACGCGCCCGCCTCCACCGCGCCCCACCGGTCCACCGGCACCTCGGTCACCGACCCGCCGGCCGCCGCGTGCGCCTCGGCCGCGTGCAGGACGGAGGAGTGCTCCACGGCCGAGACCACGAGCCGGTTCCCGACCCGCCGGCGCCCGGCCAGCGCCCCCGACACGCCCGTGTGCACCGCGCGGGTACCCGAAGGAGTGAACACGAGCTCGTCCGCACGGCACCCGACCGCCTCCGCCGCCGCCTCCCGGGCCGCGTCGAGCAGCATCCGGGCCCGCCGTCCCTCCCGGTACAGCCGGGCCGGATCGGCCCACCCCTCGTCCAGGGAGGCCAGCAGGGCCTGGCGGGCGACGGGGTGCAGCGGGGCGGCCGAAGCGGCGTCGAAGTACGGCATCCGCCCACCGTAGAGCCTGCGCGCGGGCCGGCCCCGCCCCACCCGGGTGAGTCCGCGTCAGACCGCCCCCGCGCGGCGCCGGCAGGGCCCGGACCGAGCCGGGGGACCCCCTCCCGGAACCCCGGAGTCCACCCCTTCGGGGAGTCGGACGGCGCGTTGGGCACCCTCCCCGCGCGACCCCAAATAGCGTCCAGTAGGGTTTGGTCCGCATAAACATCCAAACCCCTGCCCGCGGCACGGGGCGGCGACCGACCAGCGAGACGGACGGCCGTGGCCGACCAACGCGGGCCGAGACTCTCGGGAAGGCGCTACGTGAGTCCCAACGGCTCCGACCGCTCGTCGCGGCGCCCGATGCGGCGGAAGCTGCCGCAGGTGCTGACTGCGGGCCTGATCCTGGCGACAGCCACCGGCTGCTCGTACAACTGGGAAGACTTCCCCCGCCTTGGCATGCCCACCCCCGTCACGGAAGAGGCGCCTCGGATCCTCTCCCTGTGGCAGGGCTCCTGGGCGGCCGCGCTGCTCACCGGAATCCTGGTGTGGGGCCTGATCCTCTGGGCCACCATCTTCCACCGGCGCAGCCGCACCAAGGTCGAGGTACCTCCGCAGACCCGTTACAACATGCCCATCGAGGCGCTGTACACGGTCACTCCGCTCATCATCGTCTCGGTGCTGTTCTACTTCACCGCACGCGACGAGTCGAAGCTCCTCGAGCTCTCCCCCAAGCCCGCCCACACCATCAACGTGGTCGGCTACCAGTGGAGCTGGGGCTTCAACTACATCGAGAACGTGCCCGGTGTGAAGGGCGACGCCAAGAAGGACAAGAACCTCGCCTCGATCCCGGACAAGTTCCTCAACGACTTCCCGGACAACGCGGGAGGTGTCTACGACGCGGGCATCCCGGGCGACCGGAACCCGCAGACCGGCAACCCGGGTCCGACCCTGTGGCTGCCCAAGGGCGAGAAGGTCCGGTTCGTCCTGACCTCCCGTGACGTCATCCACTCCTTCTGGGTGGTCCCCTTCCTCATGAAGCAGGACGTCATCCCGGGGCACACCAACGCCTTCGAGGTGACCGCGACCCAGGAGGGCACCTTCCTCGGCAAGTGCGCCGAGCTGTGCGGTGTCGACCACTCCCGGATGCTCTTCAACGTCAAGGTGGTCTCCCCGGAGCGCTACCAGCAGCACCTGAAGGAGCTGGCCGAGAAGGGGCAGACCGGCTACATCCCGTCTGGCATCGAGCAGACGGACCCGGCCAGGAATGCGGAGAAGAACCAACTGTGAGCATCCCCAACGAAACCCAGGGTGCCGCCGCAGCTGAGGACTCGTACGAGAACGAGCTGCCCGTACGGCGCAAGCAGCCCGGCAATGTCGTGGTGAAGTGGCTGACCACCACCGACCACAAGACGATCGGCACGCTCTACCTGGTCACGTCGTTCGTCTTCTTCTGCATCGGCGGTCTCATGGCGCTCTTCATGCGCGCCGAGCTGGCCCGTCCGGGTACGCAGATCATGTCGAACGAGCAGTTCAACCAGGCGTTCACGATGCACGGCACGATCATGCTGCTGATGTTCGCGACGCCGCTGTTCGCCGGATTCGCGAACTGGATCATGCCGCTGCAGATCGGCGCGCCCGACGTGGCGTTCCCGCGGCTGAACATGTTCGCGTACTGGCTCTACCTCTTCGGCTCGATCATCGCGGTGGCCGGCTTCCTCACCCCGCAGGGTGCGGCCGACTTCGGCTGGTTCGCCTACTCCCCGCTGTCGGACGCCGTCCGCTCGCCGGGTGTCGGCGCCGACATGTGGATCATGGGTCTGGCCTTCTCCGGCTTCGGCACGATCCTCGGCTCGGTCAACTTCATCACCACGATCATCTGCATGCGCGCTCCGGGCATGACGATGTTCCGCATGCCGATCTTCACCTGGAACGTGCTGCTGACCGGTGTCCTGGTCCTGCTCGCCTTCCCGGTCCTGGCGGCCGCGCTGTTCGCCCTGGAGGCGGACCGCAAGTTCGGCGCGCACATCTTCGACGCGGCCAACGGTGGAGCGCTGCTCTGGCAGCACCTCTTCTGGTTCTTCGGCCACCCCGAGGTGTACATCATCGCGCTGCCGTTCTTCGGCATCATCTCCGAGGTCATCCCGGTCTTCAGCCGCAAGCCGATGTTCGGCTACATCGGTCTGGTGGCCGCGACCATCGCGATCGCCGGTCTGTCCGTGACCGTGTGGGCGCACCACATGTACGTCACCGGTGGCGTGCTCCTCCCGTTCTTCTCCTTCATGACGTTCCTCATCGCCGTACCGACCGGCGTGAAGTTCTTCAACTGGATCGGAACGATGTGGAAGGGCTCGCTGTCCTTCGAGACCCCGATGCTCTGGGCCGTCGGCTTCCTGATCACCTTCACCTTCGGTGGTCTGACCGGCGTCATCCTGGCCTCGCCCCCGATGGACTTCCACGTCTCGGACTCGTACTTCGTCGTGGCGCACTTCCACTACGTGATCTTCGGCACCGTCGTCTTCGCGATGTTCTCCGGCTTCCACTTCTGGTGGCCGAAGTTCACCGGCAAGATGCTCGACGAGCGCCTGGGCAAGATCACCTTCTGGACGCTGTTCGTGGGCTTCCACGGCACCTTCCTGGTGCAGCACTGGCTCGGTGCCGAGGGCATGCCGCGCCGTTACGCGGACTACCTGGACGCCGACGGCTTCACCGCCCTGAACACGATCTCGACGATCTCCTCGTTCCTGCTCGGTCTGTCGATCCTGCCGTTCTTCTACAACGTCTGGAAGACCGCCAAGTACGGCAAGAAGATCGAGGTCGACGACCCGTGGGGCTACGGCCGCTCGCTCGAGTGGGCGACCTCCTGCCCGCCGCCGCGGCACAACTTCCTCACGCTGCCGCGGATCCGTTCGGAATCCCCGGCGTTCGACCTGCACCACCCTGAGATCGCGGCTGTCGACCAGCTCGAGAACAAGCCTCACGAGGCTGAGGCCCTCACCGGCGGCAAGGAGGCCGGCAAGTGAAGATCCAGGGCAAGATGTTCATCTGGCTGAGCATCTTCATCCTCGCCATGGCGATCCTCTACGGCGTGTGGTCGAAGGAGCCGGTCGGTACGACGGCGCTGTTCCTGGCCTTCGGCCTGGCGATCATGATCGGCTACTACCTGGCCTTCACGGCCAAGCGTGTCGACGCCATGGCGCAGGACGACAAGGAGGCCGACGTCGCGGACGAGGCCGGCGAGCTGGGCTTCTTCGCCCCGCACAGCTGGCAGCCGCTCTCGCTGGCCGTCGGTGGCTCGTTCGCCTTCCTCGCCGTCGCGATGGGCTGGTGGCTGCTGTACTTCTCGGCGCCGCTGATCCTGGTCGGTCTCTTCGGCTGGGTGTTCGAGTTCTACCGCGGTGAGAACCAGAACCAGTAACACCGGCGGTACCCCGCACCACCCCGAGGGGCCCGGACGCTTCGTCACCGAAGCGTCCGGGCCCCTCGTTTGCAGTACTCGGCGCGCCCGGCCGGGAGATTGTCCTTAGCGTGAGGTCATGAACGACACGCCGCGCATCCGGACTGTTCTGAGCTGCACGCTTCTGGTCCTCGCCGTCACCGCCGGCGCCACGTCCTGCGCGGGCCCCGACCGGCATCCGCTGTCGGCGAGGCCCTTCGACGCGGCGGAGCAGGTCGTGTTCAACACGCCCTCCGGCAGCGCCAAGGCGAACCCCGACAAGCCCCTGGAGATCACCGCCAAGGGCGAGGACGGCCGGATCACCGATGTCACCGCCACCGACGAGGCGGGCCGCCACCTGGCGGGCGAGCTCTCCGCAGACGGCCGCCGCTGGCGCTCCACGGCCGCCCTGGCGGCCGGCGCCCGCTACACCGTGCGCGTGGCCACGGAGGACGGGGACGGCGCCCCAGGGGCCCGTACGTTCACGTTCGGGACGGCCCCGGCCAAACGGGCCCTCACCGTCACCTTCGGGCCGGAGGCGGGCACGTACGGCGTCGGGCAGCCCATCACGGCGGACCTCAGCCTCCCCGTCAAGGACCGGGCCGCCCGCGCGGTCGTCGAGCGGGCCCTCAAGGTCCGCTCCACCCCCGCCGTGGAGGGCTCCTGGTACTGGGTGGACGACAAGAAGCTCCACTTCCGGCCGAAGGAGTACTGGCCCGCCGGCGCCCTCGTCTCCGTCACCGGCAACCTGAACGGCCTCAAGGTCGGCGACAAGCTGTACGGCGGCACGTCGAAGCCGCTCCGGCTGAAGATCGGCGACCGGATCGAGGCGATCGCCGACGCCGGCAGTCACTACATGACCGTCAAGCGCAACGGAGAAGTGATCAACACCATTCCGGTGACCACCGGGAAACCGGGCTTCTCCACCCGGAACGGGATCAAAGTGGTACTCGGCAAGGAGTACTACGTCCGCATGCGCGGCACCAGCATCGGCATCGCCGCAGGCAGCTCCGAGTCGTACGACCTGCCCGTCTACTACGCCACCCGGGTGACCTGGAGCGGCGAATACGTCCACGCCGCCCCCTGGTCCGTCGGCTCCCAGGGCGTGGCGAACGTCAGCCACGGCTGCGTCGGCATGTCCACCGGCAACGCGGCCTGGTTCTACGAGACCGTCCGCCCCGGCGACATCGTGAAGACCGTCAACAGCTACGGCGAGACGATGGACCCCTTCGGCAACGGCTTCGGCGACTGGAACCTGCCCTGGGAGAAATGGCGCCAGGGCAGCGCCCTGGTGGCCGACAAGGGCAACCCCGCGGCCACCGAGGACGCCAAGGCCCGCCTGCGGCCCGGTCTCTAGGAGGGCTCGGTTCGCCTCCGGGTGCCTCCGGCGTCTGCCCGCGGCGCCCTTCGGCTCACTCGGCTGCTCCGGTCGGCTCGCCCGTGCGGAGCGTCACGTGCCGATCGCGAGGCGCGAGCGGAGCAGGGACGCCAGGGACGCCGCGAACTCGACAGGTTCCACCGGAAGGGTGACGGCCGCGTCCGCGCGGCTCCACGTGGCCAGCCAGGCGTCCTGCGGGCGCCCGATCAGCAGCAGGACCGGAGGGCAGTGGAAGACCTCGTCCTTGATCTGCCGGCACACCCCCATGCCGCCGGCCGGCACCGCCTCGCCGTCCAGCACACAGGCGTCGATCCCACCCTCCTCCAGGGCCTTCAGGACCGCGGGCAGCGTGGCGCACTCCACGAACTCCACCGGGGGAACGTCGGCGGCGGGCCTGCGCCCGGCCGCCAGCCGGACCTGCGCGCGGGTGTTCGCGTCGTCGCTGTAGACCAGGACCGTGGCACTCGACTGCATCGTTCCTCCGTCTGGAAGGCGGGGTGGTCGTCGTCGACCGGTGCGCCGGATGCTACTCCGCTCCACTGCCCGTCAACACCCGTTCAACACCTGTTCGAAGGGTGCCCCGAGGCCCCTCCGATGGGCCGTTCGGGCTGGACGAGGGCCCCTGACACTCCGAACGGCACCCCCCGGAGTGAGGGCGGGATAAGCGACCGACATAATGTCGGTCGTGGCGACAGTAACGACAGTAGATACCGGGCACGCGCACCCGTCGGTCAATCGACCGAACCTCACCAGCGTCGGAACCATCATCTGGCTGAGTTCCGAGCTGATGTTCTTCGCGGCCCTCTTCGCGATGTACTTCACCCTGCGATCGGTGACGGGTGCCGACTACTGGGCGGAAAAGGCCTCGGCCCTCAACTTCCCGTTCTCGGCGACCAACACCACGATCCTGGTGCTCTCCTCCCTCACCTGTCAGCTCGGCGTCTTCGCCGCCGAGCGGGGCGACGTGAAGAAGCTCCGGACGTGGTTCATCATCACGTTCGTGATGGGTGCGATCTTCATCGGCGGCCAGGTCCTGGAGTACACCGAGCTGGTCAAGCACGAGGGCCTCTCGCTCTCGTCGGACCCGTACGGCTCCGTGTTCTACCTGACCACCGGCTTCCACGGACTGCACGTGACAGGCGGTCTCATCGCCTTCCTGCTGGTCCTCGGCCGGACATACGCCGCCAAGAGGTTCACTCACGAGCAGGCAACCGCCGCCATCGTCGTGTCCTACTACTGGCACTTCGTCGATGTCGTCTGGATCGGCCTCTTCGCCACGATCTACATGATCAAGTAATCGGGCCCGCTCGGCGGACCCGAGACATCCAGCAAGCATCGACGCAGAAGATCCTGACACCGGGGTAATCCGTGAAAAAGCTCTCCGCACGACGACGCCATCCGCTGGCGGCGGTCGTCGTCCTACTTCTCGCGCTGGCGGCCACTGGGGGGCTGTACGCCGCGTTCGCGCCCGCGGGCACGGCGAAGGCCGATGAAACCGCCCAGTCCCTCGCCATCGAGGAGGGCAAGAAGCTCTACTCCGTCGGCTGCGCCAGCTGCCACGGAACCGGCGGTCAGGGCACCACTGACGGCCCGTCCCTGGTCGGCGTCGGTTCGGCCGCCGTCGACTTCCAGGTCGGCACGGGCCGCATGCCGGCCCAGCAGCCGGGCGCCCAAGTCCCGAGGAAGAAGGTCATCTACACGCAGGCTGAGATCGATCAGCTCGCGGCGTACGTCGCCTCCCTCGGCGCCGGCCCGATCACGCCGACGGAGGGCCAGTACAGCCCTGACGGTGCCGACGCCGCCAAGGGTGGCGAGCTGTTCCGCACCAACTGTGCCCAGTGCCACAACTTCACCGGTGAAGGTGGCGCGCTGACCCACGGCAAGTACGCCCCCAGCCTCGAAGGCGTGAGCCCGAAGCACCTCTACGAGGCCATGCAGACCGGCCCGCAGAACATGCCCTCCTTCCCGGACACGACCATGCCGGAGAAGGAGAAGAAGGACATCATCGCGTACGTCCAGGCCGTCAACAGCGAGAAGGCCGACAACCCGGGCGGTCTCAAGCTCGGTGGCCTCGGCCCCGTCAGCGAGGGCCTGTTCGCCTGGATCTTCGGTCTGGGTGCGCTGATCGCAGTTGCCATCTGGGTCGCGGCCCACACCGCTAAGGCCAAGAAGTCATGAGTACCCAAGAGATTCCAGAAGAGAACCTGCCGGCTGGGCAGGACGCCGCGCACGGCGCGGTGAAGGTCGCCGACGACCCGTTCGCCGACCCGGGCCTTCCGCCCCACAAGCCGCGTATCCAGGACATCGACGAGCGGGCCGCCCGGCGGTCCGAGCGCGCGGTCGCCCTCATGTTCACGCTGTCGATGCTGGCCACCATCGCCTTCATCGCCTCGTACGTGATCTTCCCGGTCGACCAGATCGTCTACATCTGGCCGTTCGGCCGGGTGTCGGCGCTCAACTTCGCCCTGGGTCTGACCCTCGGCGCGGCCCTCTTCTTCATCGGCGCGGGCGCGGTCCACTGGGCCCGCACCCTGATGTCCGACGTCGAGGTCGCCGACGAGCGTCACCCGATCGCCGCGTCGCCCGAGGTCAAGGCGCAGGTCATGGCGGACTTCGCGGCCGGTGCCGCCGAGTCCGGCTTCGGCCGCCGCAAGCTGATCCGCAACACGATGTTCGGCGCGCTCTCGCTCGTCCCGCTCTCCGGCCTCGTGCTGATGCGTGACATGGGCCCGCTGCCCGAGAAGAAGCTCCGGACCACCATGTGGGCCAAGGGCAAGCAGCTCATCAACATGAACACGCACGAGCCGCTGCGTCCCGAGGACGTCGCGGTCGGTTCGCTGACCTTCGCGATGCCCGAGGGCCTCTCGGAGCACGACCACCACTTCCAGACCGAGATCGCCAAGGCCGCCCTGATGATCGTCCGGATCCAGCCGGAGGACATCAAGGACAAGCGCGAGCTCGAGTGGTCGCACGAGGGCATCGTCGCCTTCTCGAAGATCTGCACCCACGTGGGCTGCCCGATCTCTCTGTACGAGCAGCAGACGCACCACGTGCTCTGCCCGTGCCACCAGTCCACCTTCGACCTCTCCGACGGCGCCCGCGTCATCTTCGGCCCGGCCGGTCACGCCCTCCCGCAGCTGCGGATCGGCGTGAACGACAAGGGCTTCCTCGAGGCGCTCGGCGACTTCGACGAGCCCGTCGGTCCTGCCTTCTGGGAGCGCGGATGAGCACTGTGACGGATACGAAGAAGGCACCCGCCGGTGAGCGGGTCGCCGACTGGGCCGACGGTCGCCTGGGGATCTACACGCTGGCCAAGGCCAACATGCGGAAGATCTTCCCGGACCACTGGTCCTTCATGCTGGGCGAGATCTGCCTCTACAGCTTCATCATCATCATCCTGACGGGCGTCTACCTGACGATGTTCTTCCACCCGTCGATGAACGAGGTGGAGTACGCCGGACCGTACGTCCCGCTCCAGGGACAGCTGATGTCCGAGGCGTTCAACTCGACCATGCACATCTCGTTCGAGGTGCGCGGTGGTCTGCTCATCCGGCAGATCCACCACTGGGCGGCGCTGATCTTCCTCGCCGGCATGTTCGTGCACATGATGCGCGTCTTCTTCACCGGCGCGTTCCGCAAGCCGCGTGAGATCAACTGGCTGTTCGGCTTCCTGCTGTTCTTCCTGGGCATGTTCACCGGCTTCACCGGCTACTCGCTCCCGGACGACCTGCTCTCCGGCACCGGTGTCCGCTTCATGCAGGGCGCGATCCTGTCCGTGCCGGTCGTCGGCACGTACCTGTCGATGTTCCTGTTCGGCGGGGAGTTCCCCGGCGGCGACTTCGTGGCCCGGTTCTACTCGGCGCACGTGCTGCTGCTGCCCGGCATCATGCTGGGCCTGATGGTCGCGCACCTCATCCTGGTGTTCGTCCACAAGCACACGCACTTCGAGGGCCCCGGCCGTACCAACAAGAACGTCGTCGGCATGCCGCTGCTCCCGGTGTACATGGCCAAGGCCGGCGGCTTCTTCTTCCTGGTCTTCGGTGTCATCGCGATCATCGCGGCCATCGCCTCGATCAACCCGATCTGGGCGCTCGGCCCGTACCGCCCGGACCAGGTGTCCACCGGCGCCCAGCCCGACTGGTACATGGGCTTCGCCGAGGGTCTGATCCGTGTCATGCCGGGCTGGGAGATCAACCTCTGGGGCCACACCCTGGTCCTGGGCGTCTTCATCCCGCTGGTGATCTTCCCGCTGGTGCTCGGCGCGATCGCGGTCTACCCGTTCATCGAGTCCTGGATCACCGGCGACAAGCGCGAGCACCACATCGCGCAGCGCCCGCGCAACGCTCCGACGCGCACCGCCTTCGGTGTCGCCTGGATCACCGCGTACATGATCATGCTCGTGGGTGGTGGAAACGACCTCTGGGCGACCCACTTCCACCTGTCGATCAACTCGATCACCTGGTTCGTCCGGATCTTCTTCTTCGCCGGACCGGTCATCGCGTTCATCATCACCAAGCGGATCTGCCTCGGCCTCCAGCGCCGCGACAAGGACAAGGTGCTGCACGGCCGCGAGTCGGGCATCATCAAGCGCCTCCCGCACGGTGAGTTCGTCGAGGTCCACGAGCCGCTCAGCCAGGGCGAGCTGTACAAGCTCACCGCGCACGAGCAGTACCAGCCCGCCGAGCTGCCGCCGGCCGTCGACGAGAACGGCGTCGAGCGCAAGGTCGGGCGCATGGAGAAGCTGCGGGTCAAGCTCAACAAGGGCTACTACGGCGAGGACAACCAGATCGCCAAGCCCACCGTCGAGGAGTACAAGGAGATCCAGAGCGGCCACGGCCACCACTGATCACCTGACCTCCTCCCCCTGAGGCTCCGCCCCGGGGGACCCCAGAAGGTCGCCACGGCGAGAGCCCCGTCCATTCGATGGACGGGGCTCTTTGCCGTTCCCGCCGGTCGATAGGGTGACCCTGTACGCCGTCACGCGACGACCACCTGGAGCTGCCATGAGCGCTGTGACCCCCGCTGGAGGACCGACCGCGGCGGGCCGCTCCTGGCCCGTCGTCCTGGACGGCCTCCTCACCGGACGCGACCAGAGCGCCGACGACACCGCCTGGGCGATGGACCGGATCCTCCGCGGCGAGGCCACCGACGCCCAGATCGCCGGTTTCGTCGTCGCCCTGCGCGCCAAGGGGGAGACGGTCGAGGAGATCACCGGCCTCGTCCGCACCATGTACGCGCACGCCAACACCATCGACGTGCCCGGCGAGACCGTCGACATCGTCGGCACCGGCGGCGACGGCGCCAAGACGGTGAACATCTCCACCATGTCGGCGATCGTCGTCGCCGGCACCGGCGCCAAGGTGGTCAAGCACGGCAACCGCGCCGCGTCCTCCGCCTCCGGCGCCTCCGACGTCCTGGAGAAGCTCGGCGTCAACCTGGAGCTGACCCCGCGCCGGGTGGCCGAGGTCGCCGAGGAGGCCGGGATCACCTTCTGCTTCGCCGTGAAGTTCCACCCGGCGCTGCGTCACGTGGCCATGGCCCGCAAGGAACTGGGCATCCGCACCGTCTTCAACTTCCTGGGCCCGCTCACCAACCCGGCCCGCGTCCGCGCCCAGGCCACCGGTGTCGCCGACCCCCGGATGGCCCCGATCGTCGCCGGTGTCCTGGCCGAACGCGGCTCCTCCGCCCTGGTCTTCCGCGGTGACGACGGGCTCGACGAGCTGACCACGACCGCCACCTCGCGGGTCTGGGTGGTCCGCGACGGCACCGTACGGGAGGAGGCCTTCGACCCCCGGGACGCGGGTCTCGACCTGGTGCCCGTGGACGCCCTGCGCGGCGCCGACGCCTCGTACAACGCCGATGTGGCCCGCCGGCTGCTCGCGGGGGAGACCGGCCCGGTACGGGACGCGGTGCTGCTCAACTCGGCGGCGGCGCTCACCGCCCTCCGGCCGGGCGGCGGCACCCTCGTCGAGCAGATCCGCGCGGGCATCGAGCAGGCCGCCGAGTCCATCGACTCCGGCGCCGCCCGGCGCGCCCTGGAGCGCTGGATCGCCGCCAGCAACGCCTGAGCCCCGCGCTCGCACCGCCCCGGCGGAGACGACCCCGGTCCAGCATGCGGACCGGGGTCTTGCGTTCCGGCGATCATGTGGCAGGATGCGTGGCAGGTCATGAGTGACAGCTGTGAAGCCCCGGCTAGCTGTCCGGCAACCCTCCGTCCGTGGCGGGGTGCCCCGGGTGAAGACCAGGCCGTAGGCAGCGAGGTCTACGGCAAGCGCGGACCCCTCGACACCAGGGGTCCTGGTCTCTCGAGGAGCGTTTTTCCGTGAGCAAGCGAATGCGATAGGGCGAGTCCGCCCCTTCTTCACCCTCGGACACGGGGTCATTTCCCCGCACGCGCGTCCGTGCGCGTCCGCGTCCCCCCGAGCCTCCGAGGCAGCACCCGTACCCCGCCGTGCCCGGCCGCGTACGGGATCCACCGAAGCCATTCCGCACTGCCCCGCCGGGAGATACCGCCATGTCCGCACGCCCGAACGCCGCTGTTTCCGCCCCCGCCGCCGAGTCCGCCGACCCCTGCTGCGAGGCCCCGCTCCCGGTCCTCGGCCGCGACGTCACCGTCCCCCTCGTCACCGGCGGCGAGGTGACCTACGCCGCGCTCGACTACGCCGCCAGCGCCCCCGCCCTCCAGCGCGTGTGGGACGACGTCGCCGCCTACGCCCCGTACTACGGCAGCGTCCACCGCGGGGCCGGCTACCTCTCCCAGCTCTCCACCGACCTCTTCGAGAACAGCCGGACCACCGTCGCCGAGTTCCTCGACTGCCGCCCCGGCGACCAGGTCGTCTTCACCCGCTCCACCACCGACTCCCTCAACCTCCTCGCGCGGGCGCTCCCGGACGGCTGCCAGGTCTTCGTCTTCGAGACCGAGCACCACGCCTCGCTCCTGCCGTGGCAGGACGCCCGCGTCACCTACCTCGACGCGCCCCGCACCCCCGCCCAGGCCGTCGAGACCCTGGAGCGGGCGCTCGCCGACCGCGACCCGTACGGCCCGGCCCTGGTCTGCGTCACCGGCGCCTCCAACGTCACCGGCGAGCTGTGGCCGGTCCGCGAACTGGCCGCCGCCGCGCACGCCCACGGGGCCCGGATCGTGCTCGACGCCGCCCAGCTCGCCCCCCACCACCCGGTCTCCGTCACCGGACTCGACGTCGACTGGGTCGCCTTCTCCGGGCACAAGCTGTACGCGCCGTTCGGCTCCGGCGTCCTCGCCGGCCGCGCCGACTGGCTCCAGGACGCCGACCCGTACCTCGCGGGCGGCGGTGCCTCCCGCACGGTGGCGCGCCGGTCGGACGGCGGGGTGGACGTGGAGTGGCACACCACCGCGGCCCGGCACGAGGCCGGTTCGCCGAACGTCATCGGGGTCTACGCCATCGCCGCGGCCTGCAAGGCGCTCACCGACGCCGGCTTCGACCGGCTGGTCGCCCGCGAGCGGCACCTCATCGAGAAGGTGCGCACCGGTCTCGCCGGCGTCCCCCAGGTGAAGGTGCTCTCCCTCTTCGGCGACGACGCGCCCCGTGTCGGCGTCCTCTCCTTCGTCGTGGAGGGCTGGAACAGCTCCCACTTCGCCGCCGCGCTCTCCGCCGAGTACGGCATCGGCGTCCGCGACGGCCTCTTCTGCGCCCACCCGCTGGTCCGCACCCTGCTCGGCAGCGACCCGCAGGACGTCGGCGCCTGCGGCGCCCCGGAGGCGCGGCCGGGCGAGCGGTCCCTCAACGCGATCCGGGTGAGCTTCGGCGCCGGCACCCCCGACGAGCACGTGGACCGGTTCGTCGGCGCGGTGAAGGAGCTCGTGCGGGACGGCGCCCGCTGGTCGTACCGCACCGAGGACGGCCGCTGCGTCCCGGACCGCGGCTGACCGCATCCCGCCGGGCACCCACTCGAAGCTGATCACTCACTCGTACGGGTGAAGGGGGCCTCCCGCGCCGGGAGGCCCCCTTCACCGTGCCGTCCGAGGGCGCTCAGGACTCCAGACCGATGGCGAAGGCCGCCTCCAGGTCGTGCTGGGAGTACGTCCGGAACGCGACGTGCGTGTCGGTGGCCTCCACGCCCGGGATCTTGCTGATCCGGCCCGGAATGACGTCCGCCAGATCGTCGTGGCGCGGCACCCGGACCATGGCGATCAGGTCGTAGGTGCCCGTCACCGAGAAGACTTCGCTGACGTTCTCCAGGGCGGCGATCGACTCGGCGATCTCGGGGATGCGGTCCACGCTGGTCTTGATGAGCACGATCGCGGTGATCACGGCTGGCTTTCTCCCTCGGTCGCCGCGGCTGGGGCTTTCACTCTATCCCCACCGCGGTAGCGGCCCCAGGCGTAGAGGAAGCCGACGGAGAAGCCCACCACATGGGCCAGATAGGCGACGCCGGGGCCGGCTCCGGCGGACCGGGCGGCCAGCCACTGGAGCACGAACCAGAAGATCAGCACGATCCAGGCGGGGAAGCGCAGCGGCAGGAAGAAGAGGAAGGGGAAGAGGCTGGTGACCCGGGCGCGGGGGAAGAGGAAGAGGAAGGCCCCCAGCACCGCGGAGATCGCCCCCGAGGCCCCGACCAGGGTCTGCTCGCTGTCCGCGTGCGCCACCGCGTAGCCGAGCAGCGCCAGGTAGCCGGTGACGACGTAGAAGAGGGCGAAGCCGACCGGGCCCATCCGCTCCTCGGTCATCGCCCCGAAGACGTACAGGAACAGCATGTTCCCCAGCAGGTGCAGCCAGCTGCCGTGGACGAAGAGGGCCGTCAGCGGGGTGAGCAGGGCCCGCGGCTCGCCGCTGATCAGCTCCGCCGGGACGACCCCCCAGGCGCGGAAGTACGCGCTCTGCGCGGCGAGCAGCGCGTCCCCGGTGCCGTACCCCGGATGGAGCCCGGACACCGGGCCGACCGCGAAGAGGAGACAGCAGGCGGCGATCAGCGTGTAGGTCACCGCGGGCCCGTGCCGGGCGCCGCGCCACGCTCCCCGGGCCGCTCGTCGCCAGTCGATCATGCGGAGATGATGACGCAAGACGGGCGAAGTGGACAGAGTGCCTCGCCGTGCCGCCGCGTACCGGGGAGGCCGTAGGGTTACGGGCAGTACAACCGCAGTTCGACGGCGCACCGCGGCTCCCGCACCTGGTACCACCGCAACAGGAAGAAGGACGGCACGATGACGACGGTTCCCCTGCCGACCGACGAGACCCGCTGGCGCTGCACGCTCTGCGGCAATCTGACCCGCTTCGACGTGACCCGCTCGTCCAAGGTCGTGGAGTACGTCCATCTGGACCTGGCCGGGGAGCCGACGGTCGAGGAGCGTCAGGTGGTCAGTGAGACCATCGAGTCGGTCCGCTGCCGCTGGTGCAACGCGGTGGACCAGATCGAGCTGGTGGACAGGCCGGGCGCCGCCTCCTGAGGCCGGCGCGGACGACATAGGGGTGACGGATCGTGGAGCAGCCCGCGCACGGTGGTGAGCCGGCCGGCGCGGCAGGTGACGCTGCCGAGACGCTCGACCACCCACTGCCGGAAGGTGTACGGCGGCGGGTCGTCGCGCTGGTCGCCGACGCCTTCGGCGGGCTGACCGTCGCGGAGCTGCCCGCACCCCTCCGCCAGTACGCCCGGTTCACCGCGAGCCGCCGGGCCAGGTTCGCCGGCAACGCGATGGCGACGGCCCTGGAGACCGACCCCCTCTTCCGGCAGCGGATCGGCGAGCGGTTCCGCACGGCCCAGCCCGACCTCGCCGCCACCGTCGAGTCGGGCGCCCCGCCCGCCGCCGTCGACCCCGTCGAGGTGGCCGCAGCCGCCTACGTGCTGCGCCCGCCGGGCTGGGTCAAGCTGGTCGCCGCCGCCGGCGAGGAGGCCGTCCGCGCGGACGCCGAGCGGGCCGACGAGGCCGGCCGGCGCGAGCTGGAGCGGCTGCGCGGGGAACTCGCGGCCGCCCGGGACCGGGCCAGGGCCGAGACCGAGCAGCTGCGCCACGACCTGGAGGCGGCCCGCAAGGAAGCGGAATCGGTCCACCGCAAGCTGCGCGGCGCCCAGAGCGACGTCAGGCGCGGCGAGGCGGCCCTGCGCCGCGCCCAGGCCGAGATGGACGCCGTACGGGCGGAGGCGGCCGCGCAGGTCTCGGCCGCCGAGAGCGAGAGCCGGCGGCTCAAGGCGCGGCTCGGCGAGGTCGAGGCCGCCCTGGAGGCGAGCCGGCGGGCCGTCAGGGAAGGGCGCTGGGTGGAGGACATGCGGCTGCGGCTGCTGCTCGACACGGTCCTCGACGCGGCGCAGGGCCTGCGGCGCGAACTCGCCCTGCCCCCGGTCTCCGTGCACCCCGCCGACACGGTGGACGCGGTCGCGCCCGGCCGGATGTCCGCCAAGGACATCGCCGCCCGTGCCCTCTCCGAGACCGACCCGGCCCTGCTCGACCAGCTGCTCGCCCTGCCGCAGACGCATCTGGTCGTCGACGGCTACAACGTCACCAAGACCGGCTATCCGACGATGCCGCTGGAGAAGCAGCGGCTGCGGCTGCTCGGCGGGCTCTCGGCCCTCGCGGCCCGCTCCGGGGCCGAGGTCACCTGTGTCTTCGACGGGGCGGAGCTGGCGGCCCCGGTGCTCCTCGCGCCGCCGCGCGGGGTGCGGGTGCTGTTCTCCAAGCCGGGCGTGACGGCGGACGAGCTGATCCGCCAGCTGGTGCGGGCGGAGCCGCCGGGGCGGCCGGTGGTGGTGGTCTCCACCGACCGGGAGGTCGCCGACGGAGTGGCGAAGGCCGGCGCCCGGCCCGTGGCGTCCGCCTTGTTGCTGAAGCGCCTTTCGCGGCTCTCGTAACACCTGTCAACGCACGGGCGCTATGACCGAATTATGGATGGCTTACCGTCAAGTGGCCATCACCGCCCGTGGACTGTGTGTAAATAAAGTGGTGCGTGGGCGAGATTTTTGCCAGTGGGATTTGAACTGATCACAAGTTGGTCACTAGGGTCAGGCCTCGAACCTTCGCGCGGTTGATCACCCATCCGGGGTGACAGCGAAGGAACCGCCTGCCCCTCACCGGTTGGGCGGCGCTCGAGGAAGAAGGAGCTCGCCTTCGTGGCGTCCCACCGTCGACCCAAGCAGCCGAGCCGTACCCGCGTGACCGTGCTCACCGCGACCGCGGCCGCCGCCGTCGCGCTCTCCGCACAGACCGGCGCCCAGGCGGCTCCCAAGCCCAAGATCGACGAGGTCAAGTCCAAGGTCGACGCGCTGCACCACGAGGCCGAGGAGGCCACGGAGCAGTACAACCTGGCCGAGGAGCGCCGCGGAAAGCTCCAGAAGGAGATCGGCGACCTCCAGGACAAGGTCGCCCGAGGCCAGCAGGAGCTCAACACCCTGCGCGACCAGATCGGTTCGGTCGCCAGCGCCCAGTACCGCTCCGGCGGCATCGACCCGGCCCTCCAGCTCTTCCTCTCCGCCGACCCGGACACCTACCTCGACAAGGCGTCCGCGATCGACCAGCTGAGCGCCCAGCAGGCCGACGTCCTCACCACCATCCAGGGCAAGCAGCGCTCCCTCGCCCAGCAGCGGGCCGAGGCCACCGCGAAGCTCGCCGACCTCGAGGACGTCCGCAAGACCCTCGGCGCCAAGAAGAAGAAGTACCTCGGCAAGCTCGCCGAGGCGCGCCAGCTGCTCAACACCCTCACCCAGGAGGAGCGCGAGCGCCTGGAGCAGGCGGAGCGCGCCAAGGAGCAGCGCGCCAGCCGCGCCGCCGGCGAGCGCATGGACCTCGGCAACGAGGTGCCCGCCTCCGGCCTCGGCGGCGCCGCCCTCGCCGCCGCCGCCACCCAGATCGGCAAGCCGTACGTCTCCGGGGCCGAGGGCCCCAACTCGTACGACTGCTCCGGTCTGACCCAGTGGGCCTACCGCCAGGCCGGCGCCCGGCTCACCCGCACCACCTACACCCAGCAGAACGACGGCGTGAAGATCGGCCGCAGCCAGCTCAAGCCGGGCGACCTCGTCTTCTTCAACGGCCTGTCGCACGTGGGCCTGTACGCGGGCAACAACACGATCCTGCACGCTCCCAAGCCGGGCGCCAACGTCCGTTACGAGTCGATGGACTACATGGGCACCTTCCAGTTCGGCGTCCGCATCGGCGGCTGAAACCCGCCCGACCGCTTCGGACTGCCGCCCAATCGGGTGGTTCACCCCGCACCACGCTGACCTGACGCCCCGCCGGTGACCTGTGTTCTCCGGCGGGGCGTCACTGTGCGTGCCCTCCGGGTTCGTTGGACACGACGTCATGTGCGGCTACTGTCTGCCGCGCTGTCTGCGTCGATCCAACGGAGCGTGATACGTGGCGTCCCACCGCCGACCCACGAGGGTCACCGTGCTGACCGCCGCCGCGGCCACCGCGGCGGCGTCCTTCGGGGCCGTCCCCGCGAGCGCCGACCCGGGGGCCACCCCGGAGGCGACCCGCGCCACCGTCGACCGCCTCTTCGAGGAGGCCGAGCGGGCCACGGAGGCGTACCACCGGGCCGACGAGAAGGCGGACGCGCTGCGGGCCGCGGTCTCCCGCGCACAGGACGGCCTCGCCCGCGGCCAGGAGCGGATCAACCGCATGCGGGGCGTGCTCGGTTCGGTCGCCGGCGCCCAGTACCGCTCCGGCGGCATCGACCCCGCCCTCGCCCTGCTGCTCTCCGCCGACCCGGACAGCTACCTCGACCGGGCCTCCGCCCTCGACCGGGTCACGGCCCGGCAGGGCGTCGCCCTCGGTGAGCTCCGGCGCGAGCAGCGCCGGCTCCACCAGGTGCGCGCCGAGGCCGGGAAGACGCTCGCCGAACTGGAGCGCAGCCGGGCCGAGGTCGCCCGCCACAAGCGGACCGTGGAGGGCAAGCTGGCGCAGGCCCGCCGGGTGCTGGCCGCCCTGACCGCCGAGGAGCGCGCAGACTTCGAGCGGGCCTCCCGCACCGGCGGCCGCGCGGACGGACCGGCCGCGGCGACCGCCTCCGAGCCGTCGCCCGTCGCGGACGCCGCCCCCGGCTCCTCGCGGGCCGCCGCCGCCGTCCTCGCCGCCCGCAGCGCCGTCGGCAAGCCGTACGTGTGGGGTGCGACGGGCCCCTCCGCCTTCGACTGCTCGGGCCTGATGGTCTGGTCGTACCGCCAGGCGGGCATCAGCCTGCCCCGTACCTCGGCCGCGCAGCGGTACGCGGGCCGTCAGGTGCCGCTCTCGCAGGCGCGGCCCGGGGACCTCGTGACGTACCGGGGCGACGCCAGCCACGTCGGCATCTACGCCGGCGACGGCCAGGTCATCCACGCCCCCTACCCGGGCGCCCGGGTCCGCTACGACCCGGTGAACATGATGTCGCACGTCACCGTGACCCGCGTCTGACCGGCCAGCGCCCCGGAGGCCCGCCGCCCCACCCGTACGATCGGGCCGTGGCGGTTCAGGACGGCGGTGCGGTGCGGCGGACGGCCGCGGCCTGCCTGGCGGCCCTGCTGCTCGTCCTCACCGGCTGCGGGGAGCCCGCCCCCGGCGCCCCGGCACGGGCGGAGGCGCAGGGCCTGCTCGACCGGTACGCGCGTGCCCTGCTCGACCGCGACGAGCCCGCCTACCGCCGCACGCTCGACCCGGCCGGCTCCCCGGACACCCGCGCCGCCTTCCGCCGCCTCGCCGAAGTCCCGCTCGGCACCCTGCGCTACCGGGTCACCGGCGTGGACCCGGCGGGCACCGGCCGCGCCACCGTCCGGGCCGAACTCGCCCACCGGATCGAGGGCTACGACTCCGGGGCCGCGACCGGCGACCGGGTCCTCGACCTCACCGAGCGGGACGGCCGCTGGTACGTGAGCGGCGACCGGCCCGCCCCCGGCGCCCCCCAGCAGCTCTGGTGGCAGGGGGAGGTCCGGGCGGTTACCGGGCGGCACGGTCTGGTCCTCGGGGTGGGCCAGGACCCGGAGCGGCTGCGGCGGATCGCGGCGGAGGCCGACCGGGCCGTGCCCGCCGTCCAGGCCGCCTGGGACGGTGACTGGGCGGGCCGGATCGTCGTCCTGGTGCCCGCGACGGTCGACGCGATGGGCGGGCTGCTCGGCGCGCCTGCCGACACCTACCGGGGCATCGCGGCGGTCACCACCGGCCGGGTCGGCGGCGGTCCCGCGGCACCGGCGGACCGGGTCGTCGTCAACCCGGAGGCGTACGGCTCCCTGAGCGCCTTCGGCCGGCAGTTCGTCCTCACCCACGAGACGGTCCACGTCGCCACCCGGACCCTGACCTCGCCGGCCACCCCGGTCTGGCTCTCCGAGGGCTTCGCCGACTGGGTGGCCGACCGCGGCACCGGCCGCACCGCCGCCGAGGCCGCCCCCGAACTGCACCGCGCGGTGCGCGCGGGCCGGCTCCCCGCACGCCTCCCGGAGGACGGGGACTTCGCCTTCGACGGCGACCCGGAGGCGCTGGCGCGGGCGTACGGGAGCGGATGGCTGGCCTGCGAGCTGATCGCCGACCGGTGGGGCGAGAGGGAACTGACCGCCTTCTACCGCGCGGTGGGCGCCCAGCGGCGGCGCGAGGGCGCGGTCGGCAGGGCGCTCGGCGAGGTGCTGGGCGTCACGGAGGCGGAGTTCACGCGGCGGTGGCGGGCGTTCGTCGCGGAGCGGCTCGGCTGAGCTGGGCACGCCGGGCCGACGCGAGCCCGGCAAGATCCGAAAGACAGGCCCTAGGTGTATTGACCCGCAGCGTTGTTGACGCGGGTGATGGGCGGGTGTCCGCTGAGTGCGGTGTGGCAGCGGTGGTGGTTGTAGGTGTGGAGGAAGTCTGCCAGGGCTTCGGTCCGCTCGGTGTTCGAGGTGTAGGGCCGCAGGTAGGCCCACTCGTCGAGGAGGGTGCGGTTGAAGCGTTCGACCTTGCCGTTGGTCTGCGGCCGGTAGGGCCGG
>NZ_JBEORS010000017.1:0-147181 GCF_040302405.1 Streptomyces sp. NPDC126503 | reverse complement strand
GCCGGCCGCCACCGCCCCGGCCCGGCCGCCGTCGGGGCCGCCGCCCGCACCCGCCCCGCCCCGGCCCGCCGTTCCCGGACTCCCCGGAGCCGGACCCGAAGAGAGAACCGCCGCACCCCATGGTCACCCCCGAGCTGATCTCCCCGCGTTCCCCGCGCGTCGTCGCCGCCCGGCGGCTCGCCAAGCGCAACTTCCGGGGCAAGGACCGCCTCTTCATCGCCGAGGGCCCCCAGGCCGTCCGCGAGGCCGTCGAGCACCGCGGCACCACCGGCGAGCCGACCCTCGTCGAACTCTTCACCACCGTCGAGGCCGCCGAGCGCTACAGCGCCATCGTCGAGGCCGCCCGCGCCGCCGGGGCCCGTGTGCACCACGCCTCCGACGCCGTCCTCGCCGAGGTCTCCCAGACCGTCACCCCGCAGGGCCTCGTCGGCGTCTGCCGCTTCCTGGACTCCCCGTTCGAGGAGATCCTCGCCGCCCGGCCGAAGCTCGTCGCCGTCCTCGCCCACGTCCGCGACCCCGGGAACGCCGGCACCGTCCTGCGCTGCGCCGACGCCGCCGGCGCCGACGCGGTCGTCCTCACCGACGCCTCCGTCGACCTGTACAACCCGAAGTCCGTCCGCGCCTCCGTCGGCTCCCTCTTCCACCTGCCCGTCGCGGTCGGCGTCCCCGTCGAGCAGGCCGTCGCCGGACTCAAGGAGGCGGGCGTACGGATCCTCGCCGCCGACGGGGCCGGCGAGCACGACCTGGACGACGAGCTCGACGCCGGCACCATGGGCGGCCCCACCGCCTGGGTCTTCGGCAACGAGGCCTGGGGACTGCCCGAGGAGACCCGGGCGCTCGCCGACGCCGTCGTCCGCGTCCCCATCCACGGCAAGGCCGAGAGCCTCAACCTGGCCACCGCCGCCGCCGTCTGCCTGTACGCCTCCGCGCGCGCCCAGCGACCCCGCGGCCCCCGCGCCTGACACCGCCTTCCGTGACCCCGGGGCTCCGCTCCGTCGCCCTCGGCCAGTAGAGTGACGCACTCGGGGCCCACTGCGAGCAGCACGGAGGGGTGGGGACGGGATGACGGTCGGTACGGACAGTCCCGCGGACGCGGGGGGAGCCCCGCCGCACGCCCCGAAAGGCCCCGGCCCGGACACCGGCGGGCCCGCCGGGACCGCCCGGGCGGCCGGAGCGGCCCTGCCGGAGCAGGCGCGGGAGCGGACACCGGGCGGGTCCTTCGCCGGGCTGCACCCCGACGACCTCCCCGACGGACTCGTCGTCGCCGACGAACACGGCCGCGTCATCTGCTTCAACGCCGCCGCCACCCGCATCACCGCCGTCCCCGCCGACCGGGCCCTCGGCATGCCGCTCGACCGGGCCCTGCCCCTGGAAGACCTCAAGGGCCGCCGCTGGTGGACCCTGACCGACCCGTACGGGGGCCTCGCGACCCGGCGCGGCCAGCCCGAACGCAACCTGCTGCTCCCCGGCGGCCGTGAGGTCCTCGTCTCCGCGCGGTACGTCCGCGAGCGGCCCACCGGTCCCGTCCGCCGGGTCGTGGTCTGTCTGCGCGGCACCGACGCCCGCCGCCGCAACGAACGCAGCCACGCCGAGCTCATCGCGACCGTCGCCCACGAGCTCCGCTCCCCGCTCACCTCCGTGAAGGGCTTCACCGCCACCCTGCTCGGCAAGTGGGAACGGTTCACCGACGACCAGAAGCGGCTGATGCTGGAGACCGTCGACGCCGACGCGGGCCGCATCAAGCGGCTCATCGCCGAGCTCCTCGACATCTCCCGGATCGACTCCGGCCGCCTCGAAGTACGCCGCCAGCCCGTCGACATCGCCGCCGCCGTCGGCCGCCACGTCCAGGTGCACACCACCGGCGGCCAGTCGCCCGACCGCTTCTTCGTCCGAATCCGGCCGGGGCTCCCGCCGCTCTGGGCCGACCCCGACAAGATCGACCAGGTCCTCGGGAACCTCCTGGAAAATGCGGTGCGGCACGGCGAGGGAACCGTCACCATCGAGGTGGCACCCACCACGGCGGGCGACGGCGGAGAAGAGGGGACGGAGGTCACCGTGAGCGACGAGGGCCCCGGCATCCCCGAGGAGTCGATGAGCCGTGTCTTCACCCGTTTCTGGCGAGGCAGCAAGCGCGGCGGCACCGGTCTCGGCCTCTACATCGTCAAGGGCATCGTCGAGGCCCACGGCGGCACCATCACCGTCGGACGCGGCCCCCGCGGCGGGGCCGAGTTCCGATTTACCCTGCCCGTCGGCACCCCGGCGCACCTCCTCTGACGTCTCACCTGACGAGACCGTACGAGGTCGGAAGCCGCCCGGGCCGCCCACGGGCTCATACGCGTCCCCGCGCCCCGTTAGACTCGACCTTTGGCACGTTTGCGCCCTTGTCGTCGAGCGGGGTCGCCCCAGCCAGCCAAACGGAAGCACGGGAAGAGATGTCGGCACCCAATAAGTCGTACGACCCGGTCGAGGTCGAGGCCTTGAAACCGGAAGAGATCGAGCGCATGCGGGACGAGGCGCTCGCCGCCTTCGCGGCCGCAGGCGACCTCGACGCGCTCGCGCACGCGAAGACCGCCCACACCGGCGGAACCTCCCCGCTGGCGCTCGCCAACCGGGAGATCGGCGCCCTGCCCCCGCAGGCCAAGGCCGCCGCCGGCAAGCTCGTGGGCCAGGCCCGCGGCGCCGTGTCCAAGGCCCTCGCCGCCCGCCAGGCCGAGCTGGAGGCCGAGCGCGACGCCCGCGTCCTGGTCGAGGAGGCGGTGGACGTCACCCTTCCGTACGACCGCGTCCCGGCCGGCGCCCGCCACCCGCTCACCACCCTGATGGAGCGCGTCTCCGACGTCTTCGTCTCGATGGGCTACGAGATCGCCGAAGGGCCCGAGGTCGAGGCGGAGTGGTTCAACTTCGACGCCCTCAACTTCGTGCCCGACCACCCGGCGCGCCAGACGCAGGACACCTTCTTCGTCCAGGGGCCGGAAGGCACCACCGGCGACGAGTCCGGCGTCGTCCTGCGCACCCACACCTCGCCGGTCCAGGCCCGCACCCTCATCGACCGGGAGCCCCCGGTCTACGTGGTGTGCCCCGGCCGCGTCTACCGCACCGACGAGCTCGACGCCACGCACACCCCGGTCTTCCACCAGATCGAGCTGCTCGCCGTCGACGAGGGCCTCACCATGGCCGACCTCAAGGGCACCCTCGACCACATGGTCCAGGCGCTCTTCGGCCCGGACATGAAGACCCGGCTCCGCCCGAACTTCTTCCCGTTCACCGAGCCGTCCGCCGAGATGGACATGCTCTGCTACGTCTGCCGCGGCGAGTCCGTCGGCAACCCGGACCGCCCCTGCCGCACCTGCGGCAGCGAGGGCTGGATCGAGCTCGGCGGCTGCGGCATGGTCAACCCGAAGGTGCTCGTCGCCTGCGGTGTGGACCCCGAGAAGTACAGCGGATTCGCCTTCGGGTTCGGCATCGAGCGGATGCTGATGTTCCGCCACAACGTCGAAGACATGCGAGACATGGTCGAGGGTGACGTCCGGTTCACCCGGCCGTTCGGGATGGAGATCTGATGCGGGTCCCGCTTTCTTGGCTGCGGGAGTACGTCGACCTGCCGGCGACGGAGACCGGCCGGGACGTACAGGCCAAGCTCGTTTCCGCAGGCCTCGAGGTCGAGACGGTCGAGCGGCTCGGCGCGGGCCTCACCGGCCCGCTGGTGGTCGGCAAGGTCCTCACCATCGAGGAGCTGACGGAGTTCAAGAAGCCCATCCGCTTCTGCACCGTCGACGTCGGCCCGGCCAACGGCACCGGCGAGCCCCAGGAGATCATCTGCGGCGCCCGGAACTTCGCCGAGGGCGACAAGGTCGTCGTGGCCCTGCCCGGCGCCGTGCTCCCCGGTGACTTCCGGATCGCCGAGCGCAAGACGTACGGCCGCGTCTCCCGGGGCATGATCTGCTCCGGCGACGAGCTCGGCATGGGCGACGACGGCTCGCACGGCATCATCGTGCTGCCGCCGGAGCACGAGGTCGGCACCGACGCCACCGTCCTCCTGGAGCTGTACGACGAGGTCCTCGACATCGCCGTCACCCCGGACCGCGGCTACTGCCTCTCGATGCGCGGCGTCGCCCGCGAGGCGGCCATCGCGTACGGGCTGCCGCTGCGCGACCCGGCGCTCCTCGACGTGCCCGCGCCGAACTCCTACGGCTACCCGGTCCAGATCTCCGACCCCATGGGCTGCGACCGCTTCACCGCGCGCACCGTCGTGGGCCTGGAGCCCGAGGCCCGGTCACCGATCTGGCTGCAGCGCCGCCTCCAGAAGGCCGGCATGCGCCCGATCTCGCTCGCGGTCGACGTCACCAACTACGTGATGCTGGAGCTCGGCCAGCCGCTGCACGCCTACGACCGCACGCGGCTCGACGGCCCCATCGGCGTCCGCCGCGCTGAGGCCGGCGAGAAGATCACCACCCTCGACGGCACCGTCCGCGTCCTGGACGCCGCGGACCTCGTCATCACCGACAACCGCGGCCCCATCGGCATCGCGGGCGTCATGGGCGGCGCCAACACGGAGATCGCCGACCCCGCGGCCGACCCGGAGACCGGCATCGTCTCCGGCACCACCGAGGTCGTCATCGAGGCCGCGCACTTCGACGCGATCTCGATCGCGCGCACGGCCCGTCGGCACAAGCTGTCCTCCGAGGCGTCCAAGCGCTTCGAGCGCGGTGTCGACCCGCAGGCCGCCGCCGCTGCCGCCCAGCGCTGCGTCGACCTGCTCGTGCTGCTCGCGGGCGGCACGGCCGAGGCCGGCGTCACCGAGGTCGTCGCGCCGTCCGCGCCGCGCACGATCACCATGCCGGCGAACCACCCCGACAAGGTCGCGGGCGTGGCGTACGGCCGCGAGACCGTCGTCCGCCGCCTCCAGGAGGTCGGCTGCGACGTCTACGGCCAGGACGAGCTCGTCGTCACGGTGCCCTCGTGGCGCCCCGACCTCAACGAGCCGAACGACCTCGCCGAGGAGGTCATCCGCCTGGAGGGGTACGAGAACCTCCCCTCCACGCTGCCGAAGCCGCCCGCCGGCCGCGGCCTCACCGAGCGCCAGCGCCTCCACCGGCGCGTGGGCCGCGCCCTGGCCGGCGCCGGTTACGTCGAGGCGCTGACCTACCCGTTCATCGGCGAGCAGGCCCTCGACCACCTCGGTCTCGACGAGGACGACGCCCGCCGCCGGGTCGTCACCCTGGTCAACCCGCTCTCCGACGAGGAGCCCGCGCTCCGTACGACGCTGCTCCCGGGCCTGCTCGGCGCGCTCCGCCGCAACGACAGCCGGGGCAGCCACGACCTGGCGCTGTTCGAGACGGGCCTCGTCTTCCGGCCGCAGGGCGAGCCGGGCGTCGCCGTCCGCCTGCCCGTCGACCGCCGTCCCACCGACGAGGAGATCGCCGGCGTCAACGCCGTGCTGCCCGCGCAGCCGCGCCGCGTCGCCGTCGTCCTCGCCGGTGCCCGCGAGCAGGCCGGCTGGTGGGGCAAGGGCCGCCCGTCCGACTGGGCGGACGCGGTCGAGGCCGGCCGCACGGTGGCCGCCGAGGCCGGGGTCGAGCTGCACATCAGCGCCGACCGGCACGCCCCGTGGCACCCGGGCCGCTGCGCCGCGTTCCACGTGGAGATCGACGGCGAGAAGGTCCTCGTGGGCCACGCCGGCGAACTCCACCCCCGCGTGGTGAAGGCCTTCGGCCTGCCGGCCCGGTCCTGCGCGATGGAGATGGACCTGGACCTCCTGGCCCGGGCGAACGAGGGCCCCGTCAAGGCCCCCCGCATCTCCTCCTTCCCGGTCGCCACCCAGGACGTCGCCCTGGTCGTCGCCACCGACGTCCCGGCCGCCGAGGTCGAGTCCGCGCTCCGCGAGGGCGCCGGTGAACTCCTCGAGTCGATCCGGCTGTTCGACGTCTACACCGGCGACCAGCTCGGCGAGGGCAAGAAGTCCCTGGCGTACGCCCTGAAGTTCCGCGCCCAGGACCGCACCCTCACGGTCGACGAGGCCACCGCGGCCCGCGACGCCGCGGTCACCCTGGCCTCCACCCGCACGGGAGCCACCCTCCGCGGAGCCTGACACCCCGCACCCACCCGAGGGCCGCACCGGCACACGTCCGGTGCGGCCCTCGGTCGTTTCCGCCCCTGGTCGGACCAGCAGTGATGGGACGGCATGGAGCCGCTGCAATGTGGCCAGTTTGCGGGTGCCTGTGGCCAATTCCGGACGGCCGAGCGAAAGCGACCGACCTGTGAAGTGGGACCTGATAATCTGCAGAGTTAGCTGCCAGGAGGGGAACACCCGGTACCATGCCAGTAGTCACGCCTGCCGACTTAGTCTTACTTCACATCTCGACCAGCAGTAGTGCTGCGCTCTCCGCGTTTCCGGTGGGAGGAAGGTACCCCTTTCCGGTCGCTCAGCTCATCCAGCAGGCTGTCACGGATCGTCTGCTGCTCGCGGGAGAGCATTTACGGTCCGGAGATCACCTTCTTTTTGCGGGGCAGTACAGGTCTGCCATCAGTCGCCACTACTACGCGATGTACCACGCGGCTCGCGCCATCGTCTTTGCGGAGAAGCGTGGTGACGACTTCGAGAGGCACCACATCCTCCCGAGAAATCTCCCCTCGAACCTGCCGGACAAATCGGTGCGTGAGGCAGAGCTTACAAACGCGCGCCTCTTGCGGAATCAGGCAGATTACGACGCCTACCCGGTGAGTGAATCCGAGTGGGCTGGAGATGCGCGAGCGCTTTCGGTAGCCGCGGCCAATTTCATGCAGGCGTGCCAAGATTTTGCCTCGACGAACGGTTATGTCTGATGTCGTACGTAGATTATGAATCCTTGATCGCAGAGTCGCTCGAAGAGGCGAACATCTCCATTGTCAAGGTGGATGAACGCTCCTTTCCAGGGGAGCGATGGTTCGTCGTATGGGTGAACGAAGACGCGCTGGTCACGGCGCAGAGTCTGGCCGGCTCCATCGAGCAGGCGCTGAATGCGGTCTCCGACGTGGCCAACCAGTCGATGGTCGTGACCTTCCGGCCTCATCGCGCAGAAGAGAAGAAGACGGTCGAGGCCGAGCCCAAGGGGCTCCTCTCCGGCCCCAAGGTGGATCAGCTGATCCAGTTGCTGGAAGCACGTTCGCGCACCTCCGACGCACTGCCCAGCCTCAAGTACATGGAGGACCCCCGCGCGAGCCTCGCGGCCATCGGAGCTTCCCGGCACCACCTGGTCTTCGGCCGACGCGGGGTCGGGAAGACCGCGTTGCTGCTGGAAGCCAAACGGATGGCGGAGAGGGACGGCCGCGTCACGGCTTGGATCAACGCTCATACCTTTCGGCTCCTCGACGTACCGAGTGCTTTCCTCGCGATCGCGGAAGTCACCCTCAACTCGTTGATCCAGTACGCCGGGTCCTCCCAGGGGGACTCCTATGCGCGACTGAAAGAAGTGCATACGAGGGTGTCGGGGCTTCGCGAAGGCGTCCGTTCCGGTGACGTCATTCTGGGAGAGATGGTCGCCGACCTCAACAGGTCCCTGCGAGCCATCCTCCGTGAAGGACTCGTCCGGCTCTACCTCTACATCGACGATTTCTATCTGTTCCCCGAGGAATCTCAGCCGCACCTTCTCGACTGCGTGGCCGGAATGCTGCGTGACTGCGACGGCTGGATCAAGGTAGCCAGTATCGAGCGGTTGACCCGGTCCTTCGAACCCTCGTCGAAGAGCGGCATCGAAATTCCGCATGACGCATCCAAGATCGATCTTGATGTGACCCTCGAGGATCCGGCATCGACACAACGCTTTCTCGAATCCGTTCTGGCGAATTACGCGACCACGGCCGGTCTGGCCAAGCCTTCGAGTATCGCGCAGACGGCTGCGCTGGGGCGACTCGTGCTGGCTTCCGGAGGCGTTCCGCGTGACTACTTGAATCTCTTTGCTTCGTCCATCGTCGCCGCCCGCTCGCGGACCAAGGCCCGAGAAATCGGTAGGGAGGACGTGGCCGACGCGGCGGGCAGGGCGGCGCGCAGTAAGATGAGGGACCTCGAGCAGGATGTGTCGAGTAATAGCGCGGGCAGTCTGCTGGCGGCCCTCAATGTCCTTTCGACCGCGGTTCGCGGGGCGGGGTTCACCTACTTCCGCGTCAACGTCGCGCAGAAGTCTCACTCGTTCTACGAGCTCCTGGCGCAACTTGTCGACCTGCGATTCGCCCACCTCATCCAGTCGAGCTTGTCTGACCAGCACAAGCCGGGCGTCAAGTACGAGGCCTACATCCTCGACCTGAGTCAGTATGCCGACGTCCGGTTGAAGCGGGGGTTGGCCATCCTCGATCTCAAGGACGGCAAGTGGAGCTTCCGTAGAAGCGGTAAGGCCGGCACGCAGAAGCAGCTGCCGGGCACCCTCCTCCGTGACGAGCTCAGGCGGGCGCCCGTGATCGACCTGGAAGGGCTGGCGAAGAAGGTTTCCGAGCAGATCGGTTTCTTCTGATCAGCGCTGCAAGGGCGATGTGCCAACGGATCACCCTTTCGGGTGGGGACCGGGGCTGAGGGATTCCCTACCTGCCTCCGTACGGCGAGAATCGACGCGGCCGCAGGGGCGGGCCTGTGTGCCGCAGGGCCTTCGGGCGCTGGCGGGGCTCGGGAAGGGCCGTGCATGATCCGTACCAGGTCGTTGGCCGTCGATGGCTCCCGGTTCCGCCGGCTGGCCCCCCTCGCCCTTCCCACCGCGTGGGGCGCGGTGGCCGTGGCCTGGAAGTTCGGGTGTCCGCTGGCCCGGCAGCCGGGGCTGCCCGCGCGGATCGCCACCAGTCTCGTGTTCCTGACGGTCGGTGCCGGGCTCGTGCTGGGCATCAGCCGGGGCCTGGTCCGTGAGCTGGCGCGGGTGCGGGCCGTCGCCGACGCGGCGCAGCGGGTGCTGCTGCGTCCGCCGCCCGCGCGGCTCGACGGACTGACGCTGGCGGCCGGGCAGTTGTCGGCGACCCGGGGTGCCGTGGTGGGCGGGGACCTGTACGAGGCGGTGGCCACGCCGTACGGGGTGCGGATCGTCATCGGAGACGTACGCGGGCACGGGCTCGGCGCGCTCGGGGCCGTGGTGGCGCTGCTCGGGAGTTTCCGCGAGGCCGCCCATGACGAGCCGGAACTCGCCGGTGTGCTGCGGCGGTTGGAACGGGCCCTGCGACGGCACCTGCGGGAGCGGGCGCGGGACGAGCATCCGTCGCGGGCCGGGAGCGAGCCGGAGCATCCGGTGGCCGAGGAGTTCGTGACCCTGCTGCTCCTTGAGGTGCGGGCGGACGGGCGGATCGCCGTCCTGAACTGCGGCCATCCCGCCCCGTACCGCCTCGGCCGCCGCGTCGAGCGCCTCCCCGTCGGCGAACCGCTGCCGCCGCTCGGCGCCTTCCCGCTGCCCGACGCCCTCGTGCCGTACCCCGCGCCGAAGCTGCTCCCCGGCGAGACGCTCGTGCTGCACACGGACGGTGCGGAGGAGGCCCGTGACCGGAATGGCCGGTTCTTCTCCCTGGACGAGGAACTCGGCCGGCCCTCGCGCGAGGCGCCCGCCGCCCTGGTCCGGCGGGTCCAGGCCGCGTTGCTCCGGCACACGGGCGGCCGGCTCACGGACGACGTGGCGCTGCTCGCCGTCCGCAACGACCGGCTCCGGGTGCCGGCGCAGCCCGCCGAACCCGGGCTGCGACGGCCCCGGCCGGCCCCGTCGCCCCACTGCTGAGCCGGGGGGCACGGGCCGGGCGCCGCCCGTCCCGCCACGGAGTGTCGGGCAGATCGGCGGGGCGGGCGGCGCGGACCGGGCGGCGGCACTGTACGAGGGGGAGCCGGCGGCCCGGTCGTCGTCGCCTTGCGGCGTACCTCAGTCAAGCGGTTCCGGCCGGTGCGGGGGAGCGCGCGCGGACCGGAAGAACGGGCACTTCGTTCACACCCCGTGCGAAAACGACCCGCACGAAATCGGCCACCGCTACGCTGAGTTCACCGAGCGACCGGAGGGGCCATGCAGCCCAACACCCTGCTCGACGCCCTGCTCGACGAGGCGGGCGTCTCGAACGCCGGACTCGCCGCCCGGGTGAACCGGGCCGGCCGGGCCAGGGGCCTCGCCCTGCGCTACGAACACACCGCCGTCGCCCGCTGGTTGAAGGGCCAGCGGCCGCGCGGACAGGTGCCGGACCTGATCTGTGAGGTGCTCGCCGCGCGCCTCGGCCGGCCCGTGACCCTGGACGACATCGGCCTCGGCGTGCCCGGCGGGCCGCTGCCCGCCCCCGGCTCGCCGCTCTCCGGTTTCGTGGAGCGTGCCGCCGCCCTCTGGCGCTCCGACGAGCAGCAGCGACCGCACATCGTCGCCGCCCAGGCGGTCACCGGCACCCCGGCGGTGATGCCGGTGTGGGAGTGGGAGAACCCGCCCGAGGACGTGGACGTCTCCCGCGAGGGCCGTGCGAGGGTCTCGGCGGCCGACATCGTGACGCTGAGCGCGGCCCGGGCCCACTACGAGCAGATGTATCGCAAGGCGGGCGGCATCGCGACCCGCGGCCGGATCGTCGGTTTCCTCACCGCCGAGGCCGCTCCGCTGCTGCGCGGTTCCTACGGCGACGCCCTCGGGCGCCGGCTGCACCGGGCCACGGGCGGCCTGGTGGCGGTCGCCGGCATCTGCGCGTACGACGCCGACGCCCACGGCCTCGCCCAGCGCTATTTCCACCAGGCACTGCGGCTGGCGAAGGCGAGCGGGGACCGGGCCTTCGGCGCCTATGTGATCGCGCTCCTCGTCAACCAGTCGCTGTTCACGGGGGAGTACCGGCAGGCCGTCGCCTTCGCGGAGGCGGCGCTGCGGGCCGCCGGTCCGCAGATCACCCCGGCGCTCGCGGCCGATCTGACGGCGATGCAGGCGAAGGCGTACGCACGGCTGGGCGACGCCCCCGCCGCCCTGGCCTGCATCCGGCGGGCCGAGGCGGCGGCGGAGCGGATCAGCCCGGAGGCGGAGCCGGCCGAGACCGGGTACGTCCAGCCGGGACTCGTCAACGTGCAGGCCGCCGAGGCACTCCTCAGTTTGGGTGATCTTCCGGCGGCCCACGAGCACGCCGCGGCGGCGGTGGGGGCGCCCTCCCACGACCGGGGCCGGGTGCACCGGCTCGCGATGCTGTGCCAGGTGGAGCTCCGCAGGGGCGAGTGCGACGCGGCGGCGCGTACGGCGGCGGAGATGACCGAACGGGTCCGGGGCATGGAGTCGCGGCGGCTGCGCGAGCGGCTGCGGCAGGTGCGGGACGATCTGCTCGCGAGCGGGGGCGGGGAGGCACGCGAGGCCGCGGCGCTGATCGAGGGGACGCTACGCGTTCCCCTGTGAGCCGTCGCCTGCTGCCATGAGGCCACCGAAGAAGCGCCGACCAGTCGGAAGGTGGCACCCACGTGCGGTGGACGAAACTGAGTGAACGCTCCGTCTATGAGAATCGCTGGTTCCGGGTGAACCTCGCGGACGTCGAACTTCCCGACGGCCGCCACCTGGACCACTATCTGATCCGGCTCCGCCCGGTCGCCGTCGCGACCGCCGTCAACGAGGCCGACGAGGTCCTCATGCTCTGGCGCCACCGCTTCATCACCGACAGCTGGGGCTGGGAACTGGCCGCCGGCGTCGTCGAGGACGGCGAGGACACCACGACCGCCGCCGCCCGCGAGATGGAGGAGGAGACCGGCTGGCGGCCGGGTCCCCTGCGCCACCTCCTGACCGTCGAACCCTCCAACGGCCTCACCGACGCCCGCCACCACCTCTACTGGACGGACCGCGCCACCTACACCGGACCGCCCGAGGACGCCTTCGAGTCCTCGCGTCGCGCGTGGATCCCGCTCAAACACGTGCCCGACATGGTCGCCCGGGGCCAGATCCCGGCGGCGAACATGGCCGCCGGGCTGCTCATGCTCCACCATCTCCGC
Organism: Streptomyces sp. NPDC126503; assembly: GCF_040302405.1. Taxonomy (NCBI): domain Bacteria; kingdom Bacillati; phylum Actinomycetota; class Actinomycetes; order Kitasatosporales; family Streptomycetaceae; genus Streptomyces; species Streptomyces sp. NPDC126503. Next base: position 135,264 of record NZ_JBEORS010000017.1, on the reverse strand, counting down.
CTCGGCTGACGGGCCGGCCGGGACACCGGGGGCACCCGGCGCCGGGGCTCCGGACACGCCGGACGGCCCGTACCTGTGCGGGTGTACGGGCCGTCCGGCCGGAGGGATGGTTCAGGGGACCGTCAGGAGTACGGGTAGAAGCCCGAGCCCGTCTTGCGGCCCAGCCGGCCCGCGTCCACCATGCGCTGCAGGAGCGGGGGAGCGGCGTACAGGGGCTCCTTGAACTCCGTGTACATCGAGTCGGCGATCGAGGCGATCGTGTCGAGGCCGATCAGGTCCGAGAGCTTCAGCGGGCCCATCGGGTGGGCGCAGCCGAACTCCATGCCGTTGTCGATGTCCTCGCGGCTCGCGATGCCCGACTCGAACATGCGGATGGCGGAGAGCAGGTACGGCACGAGCAGCGCGTTGACGATGAAGCCGGACCGGTCCTGCGCACGGATCGCGTGCTTGCCGAGGACCTTCTCGGCGAAGGCCTGCGCCCGGCTGATCGTGCCCTCGGAGGTGGTGAGGGCCGGGATCAGCTCGACGAGCTTCTGCACCGGGGCCGGGTTGAAGAAGTGGATGCCGATGACGTGGTCGGGGCGGGAGGTCGCCACGGCCAGCTTCACCAGCGGGATGGAGGAGGTGTTCGAGGCCAGGATGGCGTCCGGCCGGGTCAGCACCTGGTCGAGCACCTGGAAGATCTCGGTCTTGACCTGCTCGTTCTCCACGACCGCCTCGATGACGAGGTCGCGGTCGGCGAACTCCCCGAGGTCGGTGGTGAAGCTGAGGCGCCCGAGCGCCGCGTCGCGCTCCTCCTCGCTGATCTTGCCGCGTTCGGCGGCCTTCCCCAGCGAGTTGTAGAGCCGCGTACGGCCGATCTCCAGCGCCTCGCCGGTCGTCTCGGCGACCTTCACCTCAAGCCCGCTACGGGCACACACCTCCGCGATGCCTGCGCCCATCTGGCCGCAGCCCACCACTCCGACGCGCTCAATGTCGGCCATGGAGTCCGTCACCTCGTGCCTCTCGCTCTCTCTGCGGCGGGCCCGTGTGATTCCGGTGCGTCCGCCTCGACCCCACGACGTTACTCCGATTCGCACGATGATCGATCGTCGGGGAGGCGGGCATGCTGTCCGGGAAGGTGTGACGTATCCGACACAAGAGGGGTACAAGTGCGGCCTATCGGCAGAAGAGGGTTCGTGACCGGTGCCACAGCGGCGGCGCTCACCGTGACGGGTGCCACGGCGGCGGGCGGAACGCCGGGCGCGGGAAGAGTCACGTCGGGCGGCGCGCCCGTCCCGTCCGGCCTCGGGGAAGGAGCCGCTCCGGGCGCGCGGGCGGCGGACCCGCCGGACGTACGGAGGTGGCCCTTCCGGGCGCCCGAGTTCCGGGGCGTGTGGGTGGCGACCGTCGCCAACCGCGACTGGCCGTCCCGGACGGGGCTGCCCGCCGCCGAGCAGCGCGCCGAACTGCTCGCCCACCTCGACCGGGCGGTCGAACGCCGCCTCAACACGGTCGTGCTCCAGGTCCGCCCGACCGCCGACGCCCTGTGGCCCTCGCCCTACGAGCCCTGGGCCCAGTGCCTCACCGGCACCCAGGGCAGGGACCCCGGCTGGGACCCGCTGGGCACCGCCGTCGAGGAGGCCCACGCGCGCGGCCTGCAGCTGCACGCCTGGTTCAACCCCTACCGGGTGGCGAACCACACCGACCCCGCCCGGCTCGTCCCCGGCCACCCGGCGCGCCTCCACCCGGAGTGGGTGCTGGCCTACGGCGGAAAGCTCTACTACGACCCCGGGCAGCCGGAGGTCCGCCGCTTCGTACAGGACGCGATGCTGGACGCGGTACGGCGCTACGACATCGACGCCGTCCACTGGGACGACTACTTCTACCCGTACCCCGTGGCCGGCCAGACCTTCGGCGACGACGAGACGTACGCGCGCTACGGCGGCGGCTTCCGCGACAAGGCGTCCTGGCGGCGGAACAACATCGATCTGCTGGTCTCCGAGACCGCCGCGCGCATCAAGGGGATCAAGAAGGACGTGGCCTTCGGGATCAGCCCGTTCGGGGTCTGGCGGAACGCCGCCACCGACCCGGCGGGCTCGGACACCAGCACCGGCGTCCAGACGTACGACGACCTGTACGCGGACACGCGCAAGTGGATCCGGGAGGGCTGGATCGACCACGTGGTGCCCCAGCTCTACTGGCACATCGGGCAGTCCGGCGCCGACTACGCGAAGCTGGTGCCGTGGTGGGCGGGCGTGGTGAGGGGCACCGGCGTGGGCCTGTACATCGGCGAGGCCCTGTACAAGGCGGGGGATCCGGCGCAGGCGAGGGCCTGGCAGGACCGGACGGAACTGTCACGGCACCTGACGCTCGCCGACGGGCACCCGGAGGTCGGCGGCCACTGCTTCTTCGCGGCGCGCGAGGTCACGGCGGACCGGATCGGGGCGATGGCCACCGTGGTGGCCGACCACTACCCGACCCGGGTGCGTGCGCCGCGCCGCTGACGGCGCGCCGGCCGTGACGGCCCCGGTCCTCAGACGGGACGTTCCGGATGGCGTACGACGGTGTCGGGGCCCGGCGACATGAGGGCCTCGTGGCCGTCGTCGTCGAACTTCACGCGGTACGGGGGAGTTCCGTTCTCCCCCAGTACCTGCAGAACCTCGGCCGTACGGTCGTGCTGACCGACCGTACGGCCGTGCACCAGCAGTTTGTCGCCCACGCGCGCCTGCATCGGGGACCTCCTCGCGGCCGGGGCTTCGTCCGGGGTGTGTCTCTCTCACGGGAGTGGAGGGGCTTCCTGCCATTGTCACTCCGCTCACCCCCGGCCGTCGCGTCAGCTCCTGGCCCGCTGGGTGACCGCGATGCAGACGAGGACCCCGCCGGCCGCGAGCGGAGCCGCGAGCGGCAGGTCCTCGCCCAGCAGGAAGACCGACCAGAAGAGGGTGAGCAGCGGCTGGGCGAGCTGGAGCTGGCTCGCCTTCGGGATGCCGATCGCCGCCATGCCCCGGTACCAGACGTACAGGCCGAAGAAGGTCGAACCGGCCGCCACCCACACCAAGCCGATCACGCCGTGGGCGGTGAGGTGCACCGGTTCCAGGGCCAGGCCGACGGCCGAAGCGGGCACCATCAGGGGCAGGCAGAGGACCAGGGCCCAGCCGATGACCTGCCAGCCCGGCATCAGCCGGGCGAGCCGGCCGCCCTCGGTGTACCCGGCCGCGCACACCAGCAGCGCGCCGAAGAGGTACAGGTCGCCGGAGGACAGCGCCCCGCCGCTCTGCTGGACGGTGAAGGCGAGCACCACCGCGGCCCCGGAGACGGCCGCGATCCAGAAGGTACGGGACGGGCGCCGGCCGGTCCGCACCGCGGCGAAGGCCGCCGTGGTGAGCGGCAGCAACCCCACGACGACGGCGGCGTGCGAGGTGGTGGAGGTCTGCAGGGCCAGGGTCGTCAGGAGCGGGAAGCCGATCACCACACCGCCCGCGACCACTGCGAGGCCCGCCCAGTGGCGCCGGTCGGGCAGCGGCACGCGCCCCGCGAGGAGGAAGGCGGCGGCGATCAGGGCGGCCAGGGTCGAGCGGACGGCCACCAGGGACCAGGGCCCGAAGCTCTCGAGTCCCCACACCGTGGACGGGAAGGTCAGCGAGAAGGAGACCACCCCGAGGGCGGCGAGCAGCGTGCCGGTGCTCTGCGGAGAAGCGGCGACCGCTATCGTCTTCGAAGTAGTAGCGCTATTCTGTGCTGTCATGCATGAGCGTAGCAGTGTCGCGGAACTGGCGAAATCCTTGAGAGTGGAGCTCGACCGCTACTCGCCTGGGGGAAAGCTGCCGTCGAGTCGCGCGCTCGTCGAGCGCTACCGGGTCTCCCCGGTCACGGTCACCCGCGCCCTCGCCCAGCTCGCCGCCGAGGGGCTCGTCGTCACCCGCCCCGGCGCCGGAGCCTTCCGCGCCGAACCCCGCACCGCCGCACCCGTCACCGGCGACACCTCCTGGCAGGAGGTCGCCCTCAGCGCCGACACCGCCACCGAACTCGTCCCCCGCTCCGTCGACGCCTCCGGGGTCCTCGCCACCCTCGCCGCGCCCCCGCCCGGTGTCGTCGAGTTCAACGGCGGCTACCTGCACCCCTCCCTCCAGCCCGAGCGCGCTCTCGCCGCCGCCCTCGCCCGAGCGGGCCGCCGGCCCGGCGCCTGGGGGCGCCCGCCCACCGACGGCCTGCCCGAGCTCCGGGCCTGGTTCGCCCGTGAGATCGGCGGCGGCGTCACCGCCGCCGAGATCCTCATCACCGCCGGCGGGCAGTCCGCCCTCACCACCGCCCTGCGGGCCCTCGCCCCGCCCGGCACCCCCGTCCTCGTCGAATCGCCCACCTACCCGGGCATGCTCGCCGTCGCCCGCGCCTCGGGGCTCCGCCCGGTGCCGGTCCCCACCGACGCCGACGGCATCCGCCCCGACCTCCTCGAAGCCGCCTTCCGCGCCACCGGGGCCCGGGTCGTCGTCTGCCAGCCCCTCTTCCAGAATCCGACCGGCGCCGTGCTCGCCCCGGAACGGCGCCGCGAGGTGGTCCGCATCGCCCGCGCCGCCGGCGCCTTCGTCGTCGAGGACGACTTCGCCCGTCGCCTCGTCCACGAGGACGCCGGGCCGCTGCCGCCGCCGCTCGCCGCCGAGGACCCCGACGGCGTCGTCGTGCACGTCTGCTCGCTCACCAAGCCCACCTCGGCCAGCCTCCGCGTCGGCGCGCTGGCCGCCCGCGGACCCGTCCTGGAACGCCTCCGCGCCATCCAGGTCGTCGACAGCTTCTTCGTCCCCCGGCCCCTCCAGGAAGCCGCCCTCGAACTGGTCGGCTCCCCCGCGTGGCCCCGCCACCTGCGCACCGTCTCCCAGGAGCTCAGGAACCGCCGGACCGTCATGACCGGTGCCCTCGCCCACCACCTGCCCTCCCTCGCCCTGCCTCACGTCCCCTCCGGCGGATACCACCTGTGGCTCCGGCTCCCCGACGCCCTGCCGGAGGCCGCCCTCCTGGCCGCCGCCCTGCGGGCCGGCGTCGTGGCCGCCCCCGGTCGCCCGTACTTCTGCGCGGAACCCCCGGCGGGACACCTCCGGCTGAGCTTCGCGGGCGTCGACGGCCCCACGGAGATCGCGGAAGGCGTCCGCCGTCTGAGGACGGCCGTCGACGAACTCACCGGCGGCGCGGGCGCGAGGAGGGCGCAGCACCCCTCGGACTGAGCGCGGGCCGAGGGCGCGGCGGTACGGGGAGGGCGCGGGTGGTACCGCGAGGGGTGCGGGCGGTACGGGGAAGGTGTGGGCGGTCCGGGGGATGCGGGCGGTGCGGCGCGGGGAGGGCGCGCGGGCCGGGGGACAAGGGCCGTGGAGCGGCGCCGGTCGCCGCCGACGCGGGCCGCCGCCGGCGACCGGCTAGCCTGAGAGCACGATGAACCGTCTGACCACGTCATGGGGCACCTTCACCCTCACCCGCCACCCCGAGGACCCGCGCGACCCGCTCCGTGCCTGGGACGCGGCCGACGAATACCTCCTGGGCCACCTCGCCGACACCGGCACCGACCTCTCCGGCACCGTCGCCGTCCTCGGCGACCGCTGGGGCGCCCTCACCACCGCGCTCCACGCCGCCGCGCCCGGCGCCCTCGTCCAGATCTCCGACTCCTACCTCGGCCGCCGGGCCACCCGCGACAACCTCGCGCGCGCCGGCGCCGGCCCGGACGCCGCTCGTCTGCTCACCACCCAGGACCCGCCGCCGGAACGGATCGACGTCCTGATCGTCCGGGTCCCCAAGAGCCTCGCGCTCCTGGAGGACCAGCTGCACCGGCTCGCCCCCGCCGTCCACGAGGGGACCGTGGTCGTCGGCACGGGCATGGTCAAGGAGATCCACACCTCCACCCTCCGCCTCTTCGAGCGGATCCTCGGCCCCACCCGCACCTCCCTCGCGGTCAAGAAGGCCCGGCTGATCCACACCACCCCGGACCCGGCGGCGGACCCGGGCCCGAACCCGTGGCCGTACCGCTACGCCCTCCCCGCCGACATCCCGGAGCCCGCGCTCGCCGGGCGCACCGTCACGAACCACGCCGGCGTCTTCTGCGCCGACCGCCTCGACATCGGCACCCGCTTCCTCCTCGGCCACCTTCCCCGGGGCCTCGGCCGGGCGCGCGTCGCGGACCTGGGCTGTGGCAACGGCGTGGTCGGCCTGGCGGTCGCGCTCACCGAACCCGGCGCCGAACTCGTCTTCACCGACGAGTCCTACCAGGCGGTCGCCTCCGCCGAGGAGAACTTCCGCGCCCACGCCGGCGCCGAGCGCGAGGCGGAGTTCCTCGTCGGAGACGGCCTCGCGGACCTCGCCCCGGGCTCCCTGGACCTGGTCCTGAACAACCCGCCGTTCCACAGCCACCAGGCGACCACCGACCGCACCGCCCGCCGCATGTTCGCCGACGCCCGGCGCGCCCTGCGCCCCGGCGGGGAACTCCGGGTCGTCGGCAACCGGCACCTCGGCTACCACGTCGCCCTGCGCCGGATCTTCGGCAACAGCGAGCTCGTCGCGAGCGGCCCGAAGTTCGTCGTCCTGCGCGCGGTCAAGCGCTGAGCCGTGCCGGGCCCGGGCGTCAGCGCCTCCAGGACCCCGGGGCTCAGTGCCCCCAGGTTCTGGAGCAGAGCACCAGCCGGTAGCCGTCGGGATCGGCGACCGTCACCCCGTACTCCTCCCAGTACGGGTTGTGCGCGGTCACCCGCGTCCCGCCGGCCGCCACCAGCCGCTCCACCTGGTCCTCGCGCACGGGGGCGCCGAGATAGACGACGAACAGGTCCTCGACGGTCGGGACCGGCTCCACGGGCCGCTCGGGATCCCGGGTCAGCTCGAAGTGCCAGGTCCCGTCGGTGAGCCCCACCATGAGCAGGTCGTGCTCCCCCCGGGCCCGGGCGGTGCTGCGCCACAGCACGTCGAGCCCGAGCCCGTCCACGTAGAAGCGTTCGGCGGCGACGAGGTCCCGCGAGGGGCGGGCGACCCGTACCCGGGGCTGCGCATCGATGATCATGCGTCGAGACTAGGCCGCGACAGGCCGTCCCCGCCTCAGGGATCACCCGGGCCGGCCCCCGAACCGGCCCTGATCCCCGGTCAGGGCCGACTCGAACGCCCCCCGGAGGGACCCGCCCCCGGAGGGGCCCGCACCCCCGGAGGGACCCGCCACCCCGGAGGAACCGCTCCCGAGAGCCCCGAGCCCGAGACCCCCGAGGACCACCTCAGGCCAGGGCGACCAGCTCCCGGTACTCCTCGTTCCACAGGTCCTCGTCCGCGTCGGGCAGCAGCAGGACGCGGTCCGGGCGCAGGGCGTCGATCGCGCCCTCGTCGTGGGTCACCATCACGAGGGCACCCGGATAGGTGCCCACGGCGGCCAGCACCTCGTCGCGCGAGGCCGGGTCGAGGTTGTTCGTCGGCTCGTCCAGGAGCAGCACATTGGCCCCGGAGTGGACCAGCGCGGCCAGCGCGAGCCGCGTCTTCTCGCCGCCCGAGAGCACCCCGGCCGGCTTGTCCGCCTCGTCGCCCCGGAACAGGAACGCCCCCAGGACGGTCCGCACCTCACCGTCCGTCAGGGCCGGCGCTGCCGCCGCGAGGTTCTCCCGCACCGTGCGCCCGGGGTCCAGGGTCTCGTGCTCCTGCGCGAAGTATCCGAGCCGCAGCCCGGGTCCGTGGACCACCCGCCCGGCGTCCGGTGTCTCCCGCCCGGCGAGCAGCCGCAGGAGGGTGGTCTTGCCGGCGCCGTTGAGGCCGAGGACGACCAGCCGGGAGCCCCGGTCCACCGCCAGGTCCACCCCGTCGAGCACCGGCCGCCCCCCGTACGCCTTGGTGAGCGAGACGGCGCCCAGCGGCGTCCGGCCGCACGGGGCGGGCTCCGGGAGCCGGATGCGGGCGACCCGCTCGGCCTGCCGCGCGGGGGCGAGCCCTGCGAGCATCCGGTCCGCCCGGCGGGCCATGCTCCGCGCCGTGGTGGCCGTCGCCGCCCGCGCCTTCATCCGCTCCGCCTGGGCGTGCAGCGAGGCCGCCTTCCGCTCGGCGTTGGCCCGTTCCCGTACCCGCCGCCGCTCGCCGGCCTCCCGCTGGGCGAGGTACGCGTCCCAGCCGGTGTTGTGGACGTCGAGCGCGCACCGGGCCGGGTCCAGGTGGAAGACGCGGTTGACGGTCTCGGCGAGCAGCCGGACGTCGTGGCTGATCATCACCAGGCCGCCCCGGTGGGCGGTGAGGAAGCCGCGCAGCCAGCCGATCGAATCGGCGTCCAGGTGGTTGGTCGGCTCGTCGAGCAGCAGGGTGTCCTCGCGGCCGTGCCCGGCGAAGAGGATCCTGGCCAGTTCGACCCGCCGCTTCTGCCCACCGGAGAGCTGCCCCACCGGCCGGTCCATGACCTCCGGAGGCAGGCCGAGTCCGGCGGCGACGCGCGAGGCCTCCGCCTCGGCGGCGTACCCGCCGCGCGCCTGGAACTCGGACTCGGCCCGGTCGTACGCGGCCAGAGCCCCGGCGTCGGCGTGCTCGGCGAGCCGGCGTCCGGCCTCCGCGAGCCGCCGGACCGCGAGGTCCAGGCCGCGCGCGGAGAGGATGCGGTCGGTGACGGTGACCGCCGGATCGGCCGCCCGCGCGTCCTGCGGGAGGTGGCCAACGGAGCCGGTCCGGGTGACGGTTCCGGCGGCCGGGGCGCGCAGCCCGGCCAGGGTGTCGAGGAGGGTGGTCTTGCCCGCTCCGTTGCGGCCGACGAGGCCGACGCGGTCGCCGGGGGCGACGTGGAAGGAGACGCCGGACAGCAGGAGCCGGGCGCCGACGCGCACGTCGGCACCACGAACGGTGATCATGGGGTAACGCTCCGAAAAGGCTTGAGGACACACGGGTGGCGTGGAAGTGGGTCCTCAGCTAGGAAATTCGGGGCGTAGACATGCCCTCCAGGCTAATGGAGGGGCTCACTCGGGGCATCGGATTTTCAATCCCCGTCCCGCGCCGGTGCCGCGCTCCCGCGCCCCGGGTGTCACCGGGTGCCCCACCGTCGTTGCATAAAACTACAGCGAGACGTATAGTCATGCCATTCATGAGGAGGGTTCTTTCGATGACGGTACGAGCAGCAGTGGCGGGTGCGAGCGGCTACGCGGGAGGCGAGCTCCTGCGTCTCCTCCTGGCGCACCCCCACGTCGAGATCGGCACCCTGACCGGCCACTCCAACGCCGGCCAGCGGCTCGGGGCACTCCAGCCCCACCTGCTGCCCCTCGCCGACCGCGTCCTCGCGCCCACCACCGCCGAGGAGCTCGCCGGGCACGACGTCGTCTTCCTCGCCCTGCCGCACGGGCAGTCCGCCGCCGTCGCCGAGCAGCTCGGGCCCGACGTCCTCGTGGTCGACATGGGCGCGGACTTCCGGCTCGAGGAGCCCGCCGACTGGGAGACCTACTACGGCTCCCCGCACGCCGGAACCTGGCCCTACGGCCTCCCCGAACTGCCGGGTGCGCGTGCCGCGCTGGCGGGGTCCAAGCGCGTCGCGGTGCCCGGCTGCTACCCCACCGCCGTCTCGCTCGCCCTCTTCCCGGCGTACGCGGACGGGCTCGCCGAACCCGAGGCCGTGATCGTCGCCGCCTCCGGAACCTCCGGCGCGGGCAAGGCCCTCAAGCCCCACCTGCTCGGCAGCGAGGTCATGGGCAACATGTCGCCCTACGGGGTCGGCGGCGGCCACCGGCACACCCCCGAGATGATCCAGAACCTCAGCGGCCCGGCGGGGGAGCGGGTCACCGTCTCCTTCACGCCCACCCTGGCGCCGATGCCCCGCGGCATCCTCGCCACCTGCACGGCCGCCGCCCGGCCGGGCGTCACCGCCGAGTCCGTACGGGCCGCGTACGAGAAGGCGTATGCCGACGAGCCGTTCGTCCACCTGCTGCCGGAGGGGCAGTGGCCGGCGACCGCGTCCGTGCACGGTTCCAACGCCGTTCACGTCCAGGTCGCCCTCGACGCGAACGCGCACCGGATCATCGCGATCAGCGCCATCGACAACCTCACCAAGGGCACCGCCGGCGGCGCGGTGCAGAGCATGAACATCGCCCTCGGCCTCCCCGAGGACACCGGACTTTCCACGATTGGAGTCGCTCCATGAGCGTCACCGCAGCGCAGGGATTCACGGCGGCGGGCATCGCCGCCGGGATCAAGCAGAACGGCAACCCGGACCTGGCCCTCGTGGTCAACACCGGGCCGCGCCGCGCCGCCGCGGGCGTCTTCACCTCCAACCGCGTCAAGGCCGCCCCCGTCCTCTGGTCCCAGCAGGTCCTCGCCGACGGCGAGCTGACCGCCGTCGTCCTCAACTCCGGCGGCGCGAACGCCTGCACCGGCCCGCAGGGCTTCCAGGACACCCACGCCACCGCCGAGAAGGTCGCCGAGGTGCTCAGCGCCCGCGGCACGGAGACCGGCGCCGGGGACGTCGCCGTCGCCTCCACCGGCCTCATCGGCGTCCTCCTGCCCATGGACAAGCTCCTCCCCGGCGTCGAGAAGGCCGCGGCCGAACTCTCCGCGCACGGCGGCGAGAAGGCCGCCATCGCCATCAAGACCACCGACACCGTCCACAAGACCGCCGTCGTCGGCCGGGACGGCTGGACCGTCGGCGGCATGGCCAAGGGCGCCGGCATGCTCGCCCCGGGCCTCGCCACCATGCTCGTCGTCCTCACCACCGACGCCGACGTGGACTCCGCGGCCCTCGACAGCGCCCTGCGCGACGCCACCCGCGTCACCTTCGACCGGGTCGACTCCGACGGCTGCATGTCCACCAACGACACCGTGCTGCTCCTCGCCTCCGGTGCCTCCGGCATCGCCCCCGCCCAGGACGAGTTCGCCGAGGCCGTACGGGCCGTCTGCGACGACCTCGGCCGCCAGCTCATCGGCGACGCCGAGGGCGCCAGCAAGGACATCAAGGTCGAGGTGATCAACGCCGCCACCGAGGAGGACGCCGTCGAGGTGGGCCGCTCCATCGCCCGCAACAACCTCCTCAAGTGCGCCCTCCACGGCGAGGACCCCAACTGGGGCCGGGTGCTCTCCGCCATCGGCACCACCTCCGCCGCCTTCGAGCCCGACCGCCTCAACGTCGCCATCAACGGCGTCTGGGTCTGCCGGAACGGCTCGGTCGGCGAGGACCGCGACCTCGTCGACATGCGCTACCGGGAGGTCGTGATCACCGCCGACCTCGCCGCCGGCACCGCCTCCGCCGTCATCTGGACCAACGACCTCACCGCCGACTACGTCCACGAGAACAGCGCCTACTCGTCATGACCAACGCCACGCGGAAGCACACCGCGCTCCCCAAGGCCGAGATCCTCATCGAGGCGCTGCCCTGGCTCACCCGGCACCACGGCAAGACCGTCGTCATCAAGTTCGGCGGCAACGCCATGGTCGACGAGGAGCTCAAGGCCGCCTTCGCCCAGGACGTCGTCTTCCTGCGCCACGCCGGCCTCAAGCCGGTCGTCGTGCACGGGGGCGGCCCCCAGATCAGCGCCGCCCTCGACCGGCACGGCCTGGTCAGCGAGTTCCGGGCCGGCCTGCGGGTGACGACCCCCGAGGCCATGGACGTCGTACGGATGGTCCTCGCCGGCCAGGTCCAGCGCGAGCTCGTCGGGCTGCTCAACCAGCACGGTCCGCTCGCCGTCGGTCTCACCGGCGAGGACGCCCACACCATCACCGCCACCCGCCACCGGCCGGTGATCGACGGCGAGGCCGTCGACATCGGCCGGGTCGGCGAGATCACCGCCATCGACACCGGCGCCATCGAGGCGCTTCTGGAGGACGGCCGGATCCCGGTCATCTCCTCCATCGCACGCTCCCAGGACGACGGACATGTCTACAACGTCAATGCTGATACGGCGGCTGCGGCTCTCGCTGCGGCGCTGGGTGCCGAGACCCTGATGGTCCTGACCGACGTCGAGGGCCTCTACGAGGACTGGCCGAACAGCGACGAGGTCATCAGCCGGCTCACCGCGAGCCAGCTGGAGAAGCTGCTGCCCGAGCTCTCCAGCGGCATGGTCCCCAAGATGGAGGGCTGCCTGCACGCCGTACGGAACGGGGTCACCACGGCCCGCGTCATCGACGGCCGGGTCCAGCACTCCATCCTGCTGGAGATCTTCACCGACGAGGGCATCGGCACGATGGTCGTGCCCGACGGAACCACCGACCGGCGGCGCGCCACCCAGGGGGAGTCATGAGCGGCAACCAGGAACTGACCGAGCGGTGGCAGGGCTCGCTCATGGACAACTACGGCACCCCCCGGCTGCCGCTCGTCCGCGGCGAGGGCGCCCGGGTCTGGGACGCCGACGGCAAGGAGTACCTGGACTTCGTCGGCGGCATCGCCGTCAACGCCCTCGGCCACGGCCATCCGGCCGTCGTCGAGGCCGTCGGTCGGCAGATCGGCAGGCTCGGCCACGTCTCCAACCTCTTCGTCGCCGAACCGCCCGTCGCCCTCGCCGAGCGCCTCCTCGGCCTCTTCGGCCGGCCCGGCCGCGTCTTCTTCTGCAACTCCGGCGCCGAGGCCAACGAGGCCGCGTTCAAGATCGGCCGGCTCACCGGCCGCCGCCACATGGTCGCCACCGACGGCGGCTTCCACGGCCGCACCATGGGCTCGCTCGCCCTCACCGGCCAGCCCGGCAAGCAGGACCCCTTCCTGCCGCTGCCCGGCGACGTCACCCACGTCCCGTACGGCGACGCCGAGGCGCTGCGGGCCGCGGTCACCGAGGACACCGCCTTCGTGATCATCGAGCCCGTCCAGGGCGAGAACGGCGTCGTCGTCCCGCCCGCCGGCTACCTCCGGGCGGCCCGGGAGATCACCCGCGCCACCGGCACGCTCCTCGTCCTCGACGAGGTGCAGACCGGCGTCGGACGCTGCGGCCACTGGTTCGAGCACCAGGCGCACGAGGGCGTCGACCCCGATGTCGTCACCCTCGCCAAGGGCCTCGGCGGCGGCCTTCCGCTCGGCGCGACCGTCGCCTTCGGCCCGGCGGCGGAGCTGTTCGGCCCCGGTCACCACGGCACCACCTTCGGCGGCAACCCGGTCGCCTGCGCCGCCGGCCTCGCCGTCCTGGACACCCTCGCCGCCGATGCCGCCCTCGACCACGTGAAGGCGGTCGGCGAGCGGCTGCGGAGCGGAATCGAGGCCCTGGGCCACCCGTTGGTCTCCCACGTCCGTGGCGCGGGTCTGCTCCTGGGTATCGTGCTCACCGGGCCCCTCGCACCCCAGGTGCAGCAGGCGGCCCAGGACGCCGGCCTCCTGGTGAACGCGCCCGCGCCCGACGTCGTACGGATCATGCCTCCGCTGGTCCTCACCGACGCCGAGGCCGACGCCTTCCTCCGGGCGCTGCCCGGCGCCCTGGACGTGGCGAACGGGCAAGGACGAAGCGGAGAATGAGACGACGATGACCGACGCGCAGGAGAACCAGCACTGGGGAACCCCCCAGGCGGAGCCTGGAGCAGGACCGTCCGTTCCGCAGACCCGTACCGCCCGCCACCGCAGGATCGTCGACATCCTCAACCGGCAGCCGGTGCGCTCGCAGAGCCAGCTCGCCAAACTCCTCGCCGACGACGGGCTGAGCGTCACGCAGGCGACGCTCTCCCGCGACCTGGACGAACTGGGCGCGGTGAAGATCCGCAACACGGGCGGCGAGCTGATCTACGCGGTGCCCAGCGAGGGCGGTTTCCGCACCCCGCAGGCCCCCCTCGGCGAGTCCGCCAAGGAGGAGCGGATGCGCCGCCTCTCCGGCGAGCTGCTGATCTCCGCCGAGGCCTCCGCCAATCTGGTCGTCCTGCGGACCCCGCCGGGCGCCGCCCAGTTCCTCGCGTCGGCCATCGACCAGGCCGAACTCCACGCCATCCTCGGCACGATCGCGGGTGACGACACCCTGCTGCTCATCTCCCGCGATCCGGCCGGCGGCCAGGCCCTGGCCGACCACCTGCTGCGCCTCGCGCAGAAGGAGCGCTGACCCGCTCCCGTACCAGGTCTCTCAGTACCGTGTGATCGCCGTCGGACCGCTGCGCGTTCCGACGGCGATGTGCGGTCGGCGCGCCGGATCCGCCCAGTCCAGGATCGCGCGCATCGCCTCCTCCGGTACGGACACACAACCGGCCGTCGCGCCCCGCCCGTTGACGTGCAGGAAGATCCCGGCACCACGACCGCGCACCGGACGGTCGTAGTTGAAGCCGATGACCAGCGCGTGGGCGTACTGCGCGCGGTACGTGACGAGGTGTTCGGCCTCGGCGGCGCGGCAGTCCGGCGGCAGCCCCTCGACCCAGCGGTTGTACGTACGCGCCTCGTTGTCCTGGCACCACCAGGAGCGGTCGGTCACCCTGCGGTAGCGGTAGGCCGTGCCCCCGGGCGGGGGAGCGACGCCGAAGGCGTACGGGAGCCGGTAGAGCCCCGTCGGCGTCGTGTTCGTGCCCTGCCGCCGGGTGGTGCCCTCCGTGAGCCCGCCGGCCCCGAAACGGGCGGGCGCGGACCCCGCCCTGACCCAGCGCCCGCCGCGCCGGTCCCACCAGCTCACCGTCCCCGTGGTGGATCCCGTCTCCGGGGCCTGGGCCGTGATGAGCTGGGAACCGCCGCCGGTGTCCGCCATGCGCGCGGGCAGCGGGACCGGAGGCGGCGCCGCCCCGAGGGACAGCAGGGCGGCGCCGAGTACGAGAAGGATGCGCATGCGGCGACGCTAGGCGCGCCCGGACCCCCGCGCACGGCGTACGGGGCTGTTCGGCGGGCCCGGCCCGGCCCTCACCCGGAGGGGGACCGGCGGATTGACGAATCATGCATCACTCTGCATACTCATGCATAACGTGGTCGCGGTCCACGATCACCCCGCGTTCGACTGAGGAGCACAGCTGTGAGCAGCAACAACGGTGACGTCCGGCTCTGGGGCGGCCGGTTCGCCGACGGTCCCGCCGAGGCCCTGGCGAAGCTGTCCGCGTCGGTCCACTTCGACTGGCGGCTGGCGCCGTACGACATCGCCGGTTCCCGTGCCCACGCGCGCGTGCTCCACTCCGCCGGGCTGCTCACCAAGGACGAGCTGACCCGCATGCTGGCAGGTCTCGACCGCCTGGAGGCGGACGTCGCCGACGGCTCCTTCGTCGGGACCGTCGCCGACGAGGACGTCCACACCGCCCTGGAGCGGGGCCTCCTGGAGCGCCTCGGCCCGGATCTCGGCGGCAAGCTGCGCGCCGGCCGGTCCCGGAACGACCAGGTCGCGACCCTCTTCCGGATGTACCTGCGCGACCACGCCCGCATCATCGGCGGCCTCGTCGCCGACCTCCAGGACGCCCTGGTCGGCCTCGCGGAGGCGCACCCGGACGTGGCCATGCCCGGCCGCACCCACCTCCAGCACGCCCAGCCCGTGCTGTTCGCCCACCATGTCCTCGCGCACGTCCAGGCCCTCTCCCGGGACGCCGAGCGCCTGCGGCAGTGGGACACCCGGACCGCCGTCTCCCCGTACGGCTCCGGCGCCCTGGCCGGCTCCTCGCTGGGGCTCGACCCGGAGGCGGTGGCGAAGGACCTGGGCTTCGAACGGGGCTCGGCCGGAAACTCGATCGACGGCACGGCCTCCCGCGACTTCGTCGCCGAGTTCGCCTTCATCACCGCCATGATCGGCGTCAACCTCTCGCGGATCGCGGAGGAGATCATCCTCTGGAACACGAAGGAGTTCTCCTTCGTCACCCTCCACGACGCCTTCTCCACCGGCTCCTCGATCATGCCGCAGAAGAAGAACCCGGACATCGCCGAACTGGCCCGGGGCAAGTCCGGCCGTCTCATCGGCAACCTCTCCGGTCTGCTGGCCACCCTCAAGGCGCTCCCGCTCGCCTACAACCGCGACCTCCAGGAGGACAAGGAGCCCGTCTTCGACTCCTGCGACCAGCTGGAGGTCCTGCTGCCCGCCTTCACCGGCATGATGGCGACGCTCACGGTCAACCGGGAGCGGATGGAGGAGCTGGCCCCGGCCGGGTTCTCGCTCGCGACCGACATCGCGGAGTGGCTGGTCAAGCAGGGTGTGCCCTTCCGGGTGGCGCACGAGGTGGCGGGCGAGTGCGTGAAGGTCGCCGAGTCCGAGGGCAAGGAGCTGGACGAGCTGACCGACGAGCAGTTCGCCAAGATCTCCGAGCACCTCACCCCCGAGGTGCGGACCGTCCTCAACGTGCCGGGCGCCCTCGCCTCCCGTGACGGCCGGGGCGGCACGGCCCCCTCGGCGGTCGCCGCCCAGCTCGTGGAGGTCAAGGCCGACCTGGTGATCCAGCACGCCTGGGCGAACGCCAAGAAGTGACCCCGGACCGCGCCGTGCGCCGGTCCCGAAGCGCCGCCGTCCTCCTCCGGGAGGGCGGCGGCGCTTTTTCGTGACTCGACAATGAGACATTGATGTCTCATTTGGTGTACCGTTGTCTCATGTCCGTCGATCGCATCCAGGTGCTCCGCGCCGCCGCCGCCCTGCTGTCCCGCAAAGCGACCGCCACCATGGACGAGGTCGCGCGGGCCGCCGGCATCGGCCGCGCCACCCTCCACCGACACTTCGCCGGCCGGGACGCCCTGGTGCGGGCCCTGGAGGACCTCGGGCTCCAGGAGATGCAGGCCGCCCTCGACCGGGCCGGGATCGACACCGGCCCCGCCGACGCGGCCGTCCGCAGACTCGTCGCCGAGACCGAGGCCGTCGCCCCCCTGCTCTCCTTCCTCGTCACCGAGAACCAGCTGTTCGAGGGCGAGGAGCAGAACGAGGGCTGGGCCCGCCTCGACGCCCGCGTGTCCGCGCTGTTCCGGCGCGGTCAGGAACAGGGCGTCTTCCGGATCGACCTGAGCCCCGCCTGGCTCTGCGAGGCTCTCTACGGACTCGTCGGAGCCGGCGCCTGGGCCGTCCAGGACGGCCGGGTCGCCGCCAAGGACTTTTCGTACATGATCGCCGAGCTGCTGCTCGGCGGAGCGCGCAGGAGCGTGGAGAAGTGACCACCAGCACCCTCAGGACCCCCGGCCATACCGAGGGCGTGCACCGCCCCGGCCGGTGGCTCGCCCTTTCCGTCCTCGTCCTGGCCGTTCTGCTCGTGGCGGTCGACGCCACGGTGCTCGGCCTCGCGACCCCCTTCCTCTCCGAGGACCTCGAGCCGACCGGCACCCAGCTGCTCTGGATCGGCGACGTCTACTCGTTCGTCATCGCCGGACTGCTCGTCTCCATGGGCAGTCTCGGCGACCGCGTCGGCCGCAAGAAGCTGCTCCTCGTCGGCGCCACGGCCTTCGGCGCCGTCTCGGTGCTCAACGCCTACGCGACCAGCCCCGAGATGATGATCCTCGCGCGGGCCCTGCTCGGCGTCGCGGGCGCCACCCTGATGCCCTCCACCCTCGCGCTCATCCGCAACCTCTTCCACGACCCGCGCGAGCGCAGCCTCGCCATCGGCATCTGGGGCGCCATGGCCTCGGCCGGCGCCGCCGTCGGCCCGGTCGTCGGCGGATTCCTCCTGGAGCACTTCTGGTGGGGCTCGGTCTTCCTCATCAACCTGCCGGTCATGGCCGTCCTCGTCCTCGTCGGCGTCCGGCTCATCCCCGAGTCGAAGAACCCGCGGCCGGGCCCCTGGGACCTGCCCAGCGTCGGCCTGTCCCTCGTCGGCATGATCGGCGTCGTCTACGCGATCAAGGAGACGGCCTCGCACGGCCTCTCCCTGGACGCGGCCCTCGCCGGCCTCGCCGGAGCCGGCGGCCTCGCCTGGTTCGTCCGCCGGCAGCTCACCCTGCCCGCCCCGCTGCTCGACATGCGCCTCTTCCGCCACCGGGGCTTCTCGGCGGCCGTCCTCGCGGACCTGCTCACCATCCTGGGCCTGTCCGGACTGGTCTTCTTCCTGTCCCAGTTCTTCCAGCTGGTCCAGGGCCGCCAGCCGCTGGAGGCCGGTCTCGCCGAACTGCCCGCCGCCGTCGGCGCGGTGACCGCCGGTCTGGTCGCGGGCCGGGCCGCCCGCCGCTTCTCCGTGCGGTCCGTGGTCGCCACCGGCCTCGGCGCGGTCGGCCTGGCGCTCGCCGTCCTGACCGCCCTCGGCCGCACCACCGGCTATCCGCTGCTCGGCGCGAGCCTCCTGGTCGTCGGCGTGGGCGCGGGCCTCGCCTTCACCGTCACCGCCGACGTCATCCTCTCCAGCGTCCCCAAGGAGCAGGCCGGCTCCGCCTCCGCCGTCTCCGAGACCGCGTACGAACTCGGCGCGGCGCTCGGCATCGCCGTCCTCGGCTCGATCGTGACCGGCGTCTACCGGGACTTCGTGACCCCGGCCGGCGTCCCGGCACCGACCGCGGCAGCCGCCCACGAATCGCTCGGCGGTGCCGTCGAGGCCTCCGCGGGCCTCGCGCCCGGCACCGCGAACGCCCTGGTCGGCGCCGCCCAGGAGGCCTTCGTGGACGGCCTGCGCATCGCCGCCGGCGTAGGCGCCGCGGTCCTCCTCGCCACCGCCGTGGCCGCCTGGTTCCTGCTCAAGGGCCAGCGCCTGGAGGACGGTTCCGGCCACTGACGCGCCCGGAACGCACGGTGCCCCGTACGGCTTTCGCCGTACGGGGCACCGCTGCCGTCCGCGCGCGTTACGCGGCCTTCGCCTTGGTGGCGTACATGTCCACGTACTCCTGACCCGACAGGCGCATGACCTCCGCCATCACGGAGTCCGTCACCGCCCGCAGCACGTACCGGTCGCGGTCCATGCCCTCGTACCGGGAGAACTCCATCGCCTCGCCGAAGCGCACCGTGACCCGGCCCGGCCGGGGGAAGCCCGCGCCGCCCGGCTGGATCTTGTCGGTGCCGATCATCGCGAACGGCACCACCGGCGCCCCCGTCATCAGGGTCAGCCGCGCGATGCCCGTACGGCCCCGGTACAGGCGGCCGTCGGGGGAGCGGGTGCCCTCCGGGTAGATCGAGAAGATCTTGCCCTCCTCCAGGACCCGGCGGCCGGTCATCAGCGCCGCCACCCCGCCGCGCCCGCCGTCCCGGTCCACCGGGATCATGCCGACGCTGGTGAAGAACCACGCCATCGCGCGGCCCTTGAGGCCCTTGCCCGTCACGTACTCGTCCTTGCCGATGAAGAAGACCTGACGCTCCAGGCAGATCGGCATGATCATCGAGTCGATGAAGGTGAGGTGGTTGCCGGCCAGGATCACGGGCCCGGTGCCGGGGATGTTCTCCGCCCCCTCCACGCGGGGGCGGAACATCAGGCGCATGACCGGCCCGAGCACTGCCTTGATGATCGCGAGACGGGACAACGGTTCCTCCGGGTGGGACGCGGGTCAGCGGGCCGACGGTGCAGCTGGCGACGATACTCGCGGGTCACCACCGTGCGCACATCGGGTTCACCGGTTGGATACACAGTGTTGACGTGAGTTTCCGCCATGTTCGACCTGGGTCTGCCGTCCGTAGGGGCTCCCTGCCTACGGTCGGGGACACCGCCGACACGTGCGGGACATCACACAGGAGGTACTTCATGACTCAGGGCGCGCGCCCGACCCCGGCACGGCGGACGGTCCTCGGAGCGGTGGGGGCGGCCGCCCTCGGCGCTTCCACGGCGCTGACGGCCGCCGGCACCGCGCAGGCCGACGACCGGGGCCCCCGCCCCGGCCGTGACCACGGGCCCGGCCGGGGCCGCGGCTACCGCTCCCTGCCCGTCCCCACCGTGATCGCCCACCGGGGCGCCAGCGGCTACCGCCCCGAACACACCCTCGGCTCCTACCAGTTGGCCCTCGACCTCGGCGCCGACGTCATCGAACAGGACCTCGTCCCCACCAAGGACGGGCACCTCGTCTGCCGCCACGAGAACGACATCACCGGCACCACCGACGTCGCCGACCACCCCGAGTTCGCCTCCCGCAGGACCACCAAGGACGTCGACGGCACCACCCTCACCGGCTGGTTCACCGAGGACTTCACGCTCGCCGAGCTCAAGACGCTCCGCGCCAAGGAGCGCATCCCCGGCACGCGCCAGGAGAACACCCTCTACGACCGCCGCTGGACCGTCCCCACCTTCGAGGAGGTGCTGCGCTGGGCCGAGACGGAGGGCCGCCGCCGGGGACGGGAGATCTGGCTCCACGTCGAGACCAAGCACCCCACGTACTTCCGCGGCCTCGGCCTCGGCCTGGAGGAACGTCTCGCCGTCCTCCTGCGCCGGTACGGACGCCACCGCGCCGACTCGCCGACCTTCCTGCAGTCCTTCGAGCCCACCAGCATGCGGCGCATGGCGAAGCTCGTCGCCACCCCGCGTGTCGTCCTGCTCTGGACCCCCGACGACCGCCCGTGGGACTTCCGGCAGTCGGGCGACCCCCGTACCGTCGCCGACCTCGTCACCCCTGAGGGCCTCGCCTGGATCGCCTCCTTCGCCCAGGGCATCGGCCCGCTCCTCGACCTCGTCATACCCAAGGACGCGGACGGCAGGCTCGGCGAGCCGACCACCCTCGTGCGCGACGCCCACGCCCGTGGCCTGATCCTCCACCCGTACACCCACCGCAACGAGAACGCCTTCCTCCCGGCCGACTTCCGCCGCGGCACCGACCCCGCCGCCTACGGCGACTCCTTCGGCGCCCTCAAGCGCTACCTGGAGACCGGGATCGACGGGATCTTCTCCGACAACCCCGACACGGCCCTCCTCGCCGCCGCCGACGCCGGACGGCGCTGACACCGGGGGCGCGGTCCTCGGGGGTACGGGCGCGCCGGCCGCGGCCCGTACCCCCGCCCGGGTGGTTTACCGCCCGGTGCGCAACCGGCCCCCCGCCCGGCCGCATCGTGCCGGGCATGACTCCCCCCACCTCGCCCGAAGCCCTGCTCCGCACCCTCACCCCGCTCCTCGCCGCCGAGTCCGAGGCGGAGGCCGCGGCCGCCGGCGTCGAACCGGGCGACCTCGAACAGGCCGTGTGGCTCCGGCTCCTGGAACGCATCCGGGACGACGGCGCCCCCGAACGCCCCGCCGAATGGCTGCGCCGGGCCGTCCGCGCCGAGGCCCGCCGCTGCCGCCGCGCCGCCCTGCGCGAGCGGCCCTACCGGGACGACCCCGCTTCCGGCCCGCACGGCGGCGAGGCGGCGGACTCCCCGGAGGCCTCCGCACTCGACGCCGAACGGCGCCGCACCATCCGCGCCGCCGTCACCCGGACGCCCGGCCGCTGCCCCCGGCTGCTGGCCGCGATGCTCGACCCCGCCGACCCCACCTACCGGGAAATCGCAGGAGCGTTGGGTATGTCACAAGGAAGTCTGGGGCCGATGCGTTCCCGTTGCCTGGGATGCCTGCGCAGAATGCTCGCTGCGGAGGTTCCCGTCCCCGGCCGGAGGGGAAGGGTGCGGTAAACCGTCGGTGGACCAGATGAGCGGGAGGCGTGCACACATGGGCATGAGTGTGACCATCTCAAGCGCGGACGCGCAGGACGCGGAGCACATCCTGAAGCTGCAGTACCTCTGCTACCAGAGCGAGGCGGAGCTGTACGGGGACTGGTCCATCGAACCGCTCACCCAGTCGCTCGACGCCCTGCGCGCCGAACTGGCCGAGGGGCACGGCCTCGTGGCCCGGCTCGGCGACGAGATCGTCGCCTCCGTGCGGGGCGTCGCCGACGAGGACGGCACGGTACGGATCACCAGGCTGATGGTCCACCCCCGGCTGCGCCGGCACGGCCTCGGCGGCCGGCTCCTCGACGCCATCGAGCAGCACTTCGCGACGACCGGCCGCCCCGAGGTCCCGTCCGCCAAGCGCTTCCGGCTCGACACGGGCCACCGCAGCGAGGGCAACCTGCGGCTCTACCGGAGGAAGGGGTACGAGCGGGTCGCCACCCGCGCGCTCGGTCCCCGGCTCACCCTGGTGACCCTGGAGAAGGCCGCCTGACTTACCGGAAGACCGCCGGGCCGCCCCGCGCGAAGACGGTGGCCCCGTGACGCCGTGGCGCCGGTGGACGCATGACGCCGCCTCAGGCTGCGCGGGACCGCCGCAGCCACCAGATCCCGGTCAGCGGCAGCAGCACCGGGATGAAGACGTAGCCGTAGCCGAACTCCGACCAGACCGTGGAGTCGGGGAAGGCGGACGGTTCGAGCAGCGTCCAGGTCCCCACGACCAGGACACCGGCCAGCTCGGCGGCGCAGCACACCAGCGCCGCCCTGCGGGCCGTCTCGCCGCCGCGCACCAGGGTGTACGTGATGAAGACGTACACGACCGCCGCCACGGCCGAGAGCGAGTAGGCCAGCGGTGCCTGGTCGAACTTCGCGGCGATCTCGTACACCGAGCGGGAGGCCGCGCCCACCGACATCACGCCGTACAGCCAGACCACCAGCATGCCGGGACCGGACACCAGCCGGGTCCGCCCGCCGCCGGCCGCCGTCTCCCGCGCTTCCCGGGTCCCGCCCATGATCAGCCCACCGTCCAGATGTCGTGGAGACGCACTTCGAGCACCGCGAGGACGACCGCGCCCGCCGCGACCGTCGCCGACCCCCACCGGCTGCGCTCGGCGAGCGACATGAACCCGGCCACCGGCACCGCGCACAGCGCCCCCAGCAGGTAGGCGACGAAGATGGTGGTGCCCTCCTCCGCCTTCTCGCCGCGCGCCAGCTGCACGATGCCCACGATCAGCTGGGCGAGGACCAGGAGGGTCACCACGGCCATGCCGATGAAGTGCCAGTCCTTGGTCGGCTGGTCCCGGTAGGCGGCGAAGCCGCACCAGGCGGCGAGGGCGAGCGCGGCCACACAGACCGCGACCGTCAGGGCGTCGAGCATGCGCCCGAGCGTATTACGGCCGGAATGGTCCGATGCGCGCGGCCCCCGGGCCGTGGCCTTGACCACATCCGGGGCCCCTCGCGGCCGGTTCCGCCGGCCGGCGCGCGGCCCGGCGGAGCCCGTACACCCCGGCCCTACGGGGCAGGAGCGGCGGACCGGCCCAGCGGCTCCGGCCGTCCGCGGGGCGTCTCACAGCTGTCCGGTATGCGGACAGGCTGCTTCCGTTCGCAGCCGCGCATGTTTTACTTGCAGACATGACCACGACGAGCAGCCGCACCCTTGCGACCGAGGCGAACACGACGCCCGGTGCTCGTTGTATGTGTCGAATGTGCGCCTTCTGAGGGCCCCCGCCGAGCCTCGCGCCCCGAAGCGAGACCCCGACGGCCAGCCGTTCCGCCGCCCACCGGCGCGGACCGTGCCTGCCCCGCGCACCGCTGCCCCGGCCACCGCCGGAGCCGCCTCCCGTGCGCCTGACTGTCCGAAATGACGAATGCCCCGTGCACGGCGGACCCCGCGTCGCGCACTCGACAGTGACGGAAACCCCTGTGATCACCACTTCGGGCCTGACCAAGGTCTACGAGTCGCGCGGCCGCCAGGTCACCGCTCTGGACGGCGTCGACCTCCACGTCCGCGAAGGAGAGGTCTACGGCGTCATCGGCCAGAGCGGCGCCGGCAAGTCCTCGCTCATCCGCTGCGTCAACCTCCTGGAGCGTCCCACCTCCGGCACCGTGACGGTCGACGGCGTCGACCTCACCGCCCTCGTCGGCCGCAGCCGCCGCGCCGGCAAGGACCTGCGCCGGGCCCGCAGCCGGATCGGCATGGTCTTCCAGCACTTCAACCTGCTGTCCTCGCGCACGGTCAAGGACAACATCGAACTCCCCCTGGAGATCCTCGGCGTCTCCGGCGCCGAGCGCTCCCGCCGCGCCCTCGAACTCCTCGACCTCGTCGGCCTCGCCGACAAGGCGAAGGCCTACCCCGGACAGCTCTCCGGCGGCCAGAAGCAGCGCGTCGGCATCGCCCGCGCCCTCGCCGGCAACCCGAAGGTGCTCCTCTCCGACGAGGCCACCAGCGCCCTCGACCCCGAGACCACCCGCTCCATCCTCCAGCTGCTCCGCGACCTCAACCGGCAGCTCGGCCTCACCGTCCTCCTCATCACGCACGAGATGGACGTCGTCAAGACGATCTGCGACTCGGCCGCCCTCATGCAGCGGGGCCGGATCGTGGAGTCCGGCACCGTGAGCGAACTGCTCGCCACCCCCGGCTCCCAGCTGGCGGCCGAGCTGTTCCCGGTCAGCGGCCACTCCACCGGCCCCGACCGCACGGTCGTGGACGTCACCTTCCACGGCGAGGCCGCCACCCGGCCGGTCATCTCCCAGCTGTCCCGGACCTACAACATCGACATCTCGATCCTCGGGGCGGCGATGGACACCGTGGGCGGCAGGCAGATCGGCCGGATGCGGATCGAACTGCCCGGACGGTACGAGGAGAACGTGGTCCCGGTCGGCTTCCTTCGCGAGCAGGGCCTCCAGGTCGAGATCGTCGAGGAACAGCCGGAACAGGCGGAACACGGCGAGGCCGCCGGAACGCCGCTGCTGGTCAAGGAAGGTGCCAAGTGACCTGGGAAGAGATGCGGCCCCTGCTGGAGCAGGGCACCGTCGACACCCTCTACATGGTCCTCTGGGCCACCGTCGTCACCGTGCTGGGCGGCCTGCCGCTCGGCATCCTGCTCGTCCTCACCGACAAGGGCGGACTGCTGCAGAACCGGCCGGTGAACAAGATCGTCGGCGCGATCGTGAACATCGGGCGCTCCCTGCCGTTCATCATCCTGCTGATCGCCCTGATCCCCTTCACCACCTTCGTCGTCGGCACCTTCATCGGCCCGACCGCGATGATCGTGCCGCTCGCCATCGGCGCCATCCCCTTCTTCGCGCGCCTCGTCGAGACGGCCGTCCGCGAGGTCGACCACGGACTCGTCGAAGCCGTCCAGGCCATGGGCGGCGGCATCCCCACCATCGTCCGCAAGGTGCTCCTGCCGCAGGCCCTGCCCTCGCTCGTCTCCGCCGTCACCACCACGGTGATCGTGCTCATCGGCTACTCCGCGATGGCGGGCGCGGTGGGCGGCGAAGGCCTCGGATCCAAGGCCGTCACCTACGGGTACCAGCGCTTCGACACCACCTTCATGCTGGTCACCGTCGTCGTCCTGGTGGTCCTCGTGACCGTCGTCCAGCTCATCGGCGACGGAGTCGTACGGCTCCTCGCCCGCCGCGGCCGCACCGCCTGACCGCGACCGGCCCCCTCAAGGCTTCGTCCACCGAAGAACAGCCCGGACTTGTTGTCCAGGCGTCCACCGCTCCACCCGAAAGAGGCACTCTTCGTGCGTAAGAACATCAAGCTCACCGCCGGCTTCGCCGCCACCACCGCCCTCGCCCTCGGCCTCACCGCCTGCGGCACCTCCTCGGACCCGTCCTCCTCCACGAGCGGCTCCGGCGACGCCTCCAAGGCCCTCGTCGTCGCGGCGTCCCCCACGCCCCACGGCGACATCCTCACCTTCGTCCAGAAGAACCTCGCCGAGAAGGCCGGCCTCAAGCTGGAGGTCCGCGAGTTCACGGACTACGTCCTGCCGAACACCGCCACCCAGTCCGGCCAGGTCGACGCCAACTTCTTCCAGCACAAGCCGTACCTGGACGACTTCAACCAGAAGAACAAGACCACCATCGTCCCCGTGGTCGACGTCCACCTGGAGCCGCTCGGCCTCTACTCCAAGAAGCTGAAGTCGGTGAAGGACATCAAGTCCGGCCAGACCGTCGCCGTGCCCAACGACACCACCAACGGCGGCCGCGCCCTCCAGCTCCTCGCCGACAACGGCCTGATCACCCTCAAGCCGGGCGTGGGCACCAACGCCAAGCTCTCCGACATCACCGACAAGAAGGGCCTGGAGTTCAAGGAGCTGGAGGCCGCCACCGTGCCCCGCGCCCTGAACGACGTGGACGCCGCCGTCATCAACGGCAACTACGCCCTCGAGGCCGACCTGCAGCCCGCCAAGGACGCCCTCGTCCTGGAGAAGGCCGACGGCAACCCGTACGCCAACTTCCTCGCCGTCAAGAAGGGCAACGAGAACGACGCGCGCGTGCAGAAGCTCGCGAAGCTCCTGAACTCGCCCGAGGTGAAGAAGTACATCGAGGACACCTACAAGGGCTCGGTCATCCCGGCCTTCGGCGCCGCCGAGTAACGCCCGCCGCGCAGGATTCCCGCGCGAAGGCCCCGCCCGCCCCACCGGCGCGCGGGGCCTTCGGCACGGCCCCCGCCACCCCGCACCCGGCCATGCGCACGCGCCGTCCCATGCTGCATGCTGTGCGTTCACGGTCTCAACGGACGGTCTTCGCTACGGAGCTGCGCATGACTACCACCTTTCCGGACATCTCCATCAGCACGGACCGGCTGGTGCTGCGCCCGTACGAAGAGGCCGACATCCCCGCCTTCGTCGAGATGATGAACGACGAACTCGTCGTCGCCTGGACCTCCGTTCCGCACCCCTACACCCGCTCCCACGCCGAGGACTGGGTGCGCAGGATCGCTCCTGCGGAACGAACCGAAGGCCACGGCATCGTCTTCGCCGTCACCGAGTTCCTCACCCAGCGCCTCGTCGGCACCGTCCACCTCCACAGCACCAACTGGCGCACCAAGGCCACCGAGGTCGCCTACGTCACCGCCCCCTGGGCCCGCGGCGAGGGCTACGCCACCGAGTCCGTCCTCGCCGTCGCCCAGTGGCTGTTCGGCGACCGCGGCTTCGAACGCCTCGAACTGCGCACCGCCGCCGACAACACCGCCTCCCAGCAGGTCGCGCAGAAGATCGGCTGCATCAGCGAGGGCGTCCTGCGCAACGCCTGGATAGCGCGGAGCCAGACCGAGGCCGGAGACTGGGCCGACATCCGGACCGACCTCATCGTCTGGAGCCTCCTCCCCGAGGATCTCGACGGCGTCGCCGAGCAGATGGCCGACGCCGGCTACTCCACCTTCGCCGACTGGAGCTGACCACCGGCCCTCCACCGGCCCGAGACGGCCGGCACGCGCCCCGGGCGGCGCGCCGGGTCCGCGTCCGTTCCGGGTACGCTCGACCCGCTCGGCACGCTTCCGCCGCGTTCGACCCGTGTCCGACCCGCGGCGACCCGCACACCACCCCAGGAGACAGACGACGATGGCCGACCGCGTCACCGTGATCGGCTGGGACGGCTCGCCGCTCACCTCGGCGGCCCGGTCCGCGCTCCGCGCCGCCACCCTCGTGGCCGGCGCCGCCCACCACCTCG
Source organism: Streptomyces sp. NPDC126503 (assembly GCF_040302405.1). Taxonomy (NCBI): domain Bacteria; kingdom Bacillati; phylum Actinomycetota; class Actinomycetes; order Kitasatosporales; family Streptomycetaceae; genus Streptomyces; species Streptomyces sp. NPDC126503. The sequence continues at coordinate 108,268 of NZ_JBEORS010000017.1, read as the reverse complement.
TACTGCCGGACGTACCCCCCGGCGCCGAACGCGTCCGCCTCGGCAGCCTCGACCTCGCCGCCCGCCGCATCGCCGGCCACCGCGGCACCGCCGTCGTCCTCGCCGACGGCGACCCCGGATTCTTCGGCGTCGTCCGCACCCTGCGCGCCCCCGAGCACGGCCTGGAGGTGGAGGTCGTCCCCGCCGTCTCCTCCGTCGCCACCGCCTTCGCCCGCGCCGGCATGCCCTGGGACGACGCCAAGGTCGTCGTCGCCCACCAGCGCACCCTGCGCCGCGCCGTCAACGTCTGCCGCGCCCACCCCAAGGTCGCCGTCCTCACCTCGCCCGGCGCGGGCCCCGCCGAACTCGCCCTGCTCCTCGACGGCGTCCACCGCACCTTCGTCGTCTGCGAGGAACTCGGCACCGCCCGCGAGCAGGTCTCCGTCCTCACCTCCGACAAGGCCGCCGACCACAGCTGGCGCGACCCCAACGTCGTCCTCGTCATCGGCGGCGTCGCCGGCGGCACCCCCGGAGCCGCCGGCGCCCCCTGGCTCCTCGGCGAGGACCCGGCGGCCCGTACCGTACGGGGCTGGGGCCTGCCCGCCGAGGAGTACGGGCCCGGCGGCGCGCCCCGCACCCGGGCGGGCGAGGACCCGGCCCTGCGCGCCGCCCAGCTGGCCCGCCTCGGACCCCGCCCCGGTGACCTGGTCTGGGACATCGGCTGCGCCGGCGGTGCGTTCTCCGTCGAGGCGGCCCGTTTCGGCGCCGCCGTCATCGCCGTTGACCTCGACCCCGACGCCTGCGCCCGCACCACCGCGGCCGCCCGCCGCCACGGCGTCCCCCTCCAGACCGTGCACGGCCGGGCCCCGCACGTCCTGGAGAGCCTGCCCGAGCCGGACGTCGTCCGCGTCGGGGCCGGCGGCGTCCCCGTCGTCACCGCCTGCACCGACCGGCGCCCGGAACGCATCGTCGCCCACGCCTCCACCCGCGACGAGGCCGAGTCCGTCGGCACCGCCCTCACCGCCGGCGGTTACACCGTCGAGAGCCTCCTCCTCCAGACGGTCGGGCTCGACCCGGACGACTGGTCCGAGCGCGAGCGGTCGGTCGTCTTCCTGCTCTCCGGACGCCGCGTCGACCCGCCCGCGCACCGGGCCGGGCAGCCCCACCCCTGACCGCCCCGCCCCACCGGGCCAGGTAGGCTGGCGGATTGTTGTACCGCACCCGGACGTTCGGCGTTCTGTTCGTCAATGTCCTGAAACGCTGGCCCTTTTGGCCCGCTGATGTGGTACGGAGCAACGGGGGGACCGCGCGACGTGGCGCAGTCCACAGCGCACCGTGGCGGATCTCCCTGCCACGATGGCCGAGGGCCGCGACAATGCTTGGGTGTCCGCGCGTCCTCCGTGCCGCGCGACGCGGACGCTCGTTCTTGTCGACGGGCGAAGGTCTGAAGGAGCACAACCGATGGGCGAGGGGTACGCATGACGGACACCGGCCAGATCCCGGGCGAGGGGCTGCCGGAGAACGCAGGCATGGTCGAGCAGCCGGGCGTTCCCGCGCCGGCTGCGTACACCTACCTGGACCCCTCCGAGCACACAGCCGAGGACGACGACCTGCTCCTGATGCCGGGCACGCAGGGAGCCTGGAGCGAGCAGCCGCCGGGTGCCACGCCCGCTCCGCCGGTCGCCGTACCGCCCCCGCCCGCCGCACCCGTGGCGCCCGGCCACGAGGCACCGCACCAGGGCGCGCCGCAGCACGGCGTGCCCGCTCCGGAGGCCCCGCAGGCCGGCGACCCGGTGACCGACCCGTTCGCGGGCCCACTGCCGGACTCCGCCGTCCTCGCCGACCAGCTGACCGCCCCGGCGGCTGCCACCCCGCCGCAGGGCGTGCCGCTCCCGCCCCAGGGAGCCGGTACTCCCGCGCACGGCACCCCCGCGCACGGCACCCCCGCGCACGGCGTCCCCGCCGCGCCGCACGAGCAGCCGGTCGTCACCGACCACGGATACGAGCCCGGCATCCTCGACACCGGTGCCCACGAGGCCGCCGGCCGGGACACCGGCTCCGTCGACCTCGGCGGGGTCCGCGTCCCGCCGCCGGCCACCGCTCCGGGGCCGCAGCACGGCCGCCGCCCGCTGCACATGGGCCCGGTCGTGCCCGACGGCACCGGAGGCGTCGTCCGTTCCCTCGCCGACCGAGGCCCCGCCACGGCCCCCGCTCCCGCGCCGCAGCCCGCGCCGGCCCCGGCGCCCGAGCCGGTCGTGGCGACGGCGCCCGCGCCCATGCCCGTACGGAACCCGGGGCCGCCCACCACGGGTCCCGAGTACTTCGACATCGCGCAGGACCAGTCGCTCGGACAGGGCCGGCAGCTCGCCCCGCAGGGTGCCGAGCCGTGGCCGGCGCAGCCCCAGGCAACCGAAGTCCCCGAAGAAACGGTCGTTCCGCCGGCCGGCCGGTTCGTCCAGGTGGAGGGCACCGTCCCCACCGCCCCGCACCTGGCCCCGACGCCCGTCGCGGAGCCCGCCCCGGCCCCGGCCGAGGCGCCCGCGCCGCAGGAGGCTCCCGAGGCGTCCGAGGACGCGGCCGCCCTTCCCGCCGAGGCCCAGGCCGAGCCCCAGCCCCAGCCGGCCGCGGAGCCCGCGCCCGCACCCGAGGCCGTGGCCGAGCAGCCCGCCGTCGCGCAGCCGACCGTCCCCGCGCCGCGCGAGGGCGAGCCGGCCGCCGCACCCGCCGCCGAGGCCGTACCGGTCGCCGTTCCCGAGGAGGCCGCCGGAATGCCCGCCGAGGCCCCGGCCGCCGAGCCCGTTCCGGCGGAGGCCGGGCCGCTGCCCGCCGCCGAGGTGACCCGGGCGGAGCCGGCCGCGCAGCCCGTGGAGGCCCGTCCGGAACCCGAGGCGCTGCCGGCCGAGGCCGCCGCGCCCGTGGAGCCCGCCGAGGTCCCGCAGGCCGCCGAGGAGACGGCCGTCGCCCCCGCGCAGCCCGTCGAGGCCGCCGTCCAGCCGCTCCCCGAGGAGCAGGCGCCCGAGGCCCCGGTCGTCACCGAGGCCGCCGTGCCCGTCGAGCCCGTGCCCGAGGCCGCCGCCGAGCCCGCGCAGACCGAGGTCGTGCAGGCCGAGGAGGCGGCCCCCGTCGAGCCGGCCCCCGTGGAGGAGACCGCTCCGGCCGGCACGGTGGCCGAGCCCGTCGCCGAGGCCGTGCCCGTGGAGGTGACCGGAGAGCCGGAGATGCTCCCGGAGGCCGCCACGGAGGCCGGCACCCCGGAAGAGGCCCCGGCGGCCGAGCTCCCGCAGGCTCCGGAGGCCCCGCACGCCGCCGCCGAGGCCCCGGCCGAGGCCCTCGCACCCGACGCCCCCGCCGCCGACGAACCCGGCGAGCCCGCCGAGCCGACCGCACCGGTCGAGAGCGCGGAGCCCGTCACCGTCGCGCCCGCCGCCCAGGACGGAGCGCCGGCCGAGGACGCCGGGACCGCGCCGGCCGCCGAGGCCGGGCCCCCGGCCCCCGGCTACGACGAGGCCGAGCGCGAGGCCGTCCTGCGCGTGATGCGCGAGCGCCGCGACATCCGCAACGGCTTCCGCTCCGACCCGATCCCGCACGAGGTGCTGCTCCGCGTCCTGGAGGCCGCCCACACGGCCCCCAGCGTCGGCCACTCCCAGCCCTGGGACTTCGTCGTCATCCGCTCCGCCGAGACCCGGCAGACGATGCACGAACTCGCCCAGCGGCAGCGCGAGGCGTACGCGAACTCGCTGCCGAAGGCCCGGGCCAAGCAGTTCAAGGAACTGAAGATCGAGGCCATCCTCGACACCCCGGTGAACATCGTCGTGACCGCCGACCCCACCCGGGGCGGCCGCCACACCCTCGGCCGCTACACGCAGCCGCAGATGGCCCCCTACTCCTCGGCCCTCGCCGTCGAGAACCTCTGGCTCGCCGCCCGTGCCGAGGGCCTCGGCGTCGGCTGGGTCAGCTTCTTCGACGAGCGCGAGATGGTCCGCGCCCTCGGCCTGCCCGAGCACCTCGAAGTGGTCGCGTACCTCTGCGTCGGCTACGTCGACGAGTTCCCGGCCGAGCCCGAGCTGATGCAGGCGGGCTGGTCCAAGCGCCGCCCGCTGGCCTGGGTCGTCCACGAGGAGACGTACGGCCGCCGCGCCCTGCCCGGCGAGGAGCCGCACGACCTCCTCCAGGAGACCGTCGCCAACATCCGCCCGCTGGACGCCAAGGCGCTCGGCGAGGCCTGGGAGCGGCAGAAGCGGATGACCAAGCCGGCCGGCGCGCTCGGCATGCTGGAGATCATCTCCGCCCAGCTCTCCGGCCTCTCCCGGATGTGCCCGCCGCCGATCCCCGAGCCGGCCGCCGTCGCGATCTTCGCGGGCGACCACGGCGTCCACGCCCAGGGCGTCACCCCGTGGCCGCAGGAGGTCACCGGCCAGATGGTGGCCAACTTCCTCGGCGGGGGAGCGGTCTGCAACGCCTTCGCCAACCAGGTCGGCGCCGAGGTCTGCGTCATCGACGTGGGCGTCGCCGCCGAGCTCCCGGCCACCCCCGGCCTCCTGCCGCGCAAGGTCCGCCCGGGCACCGGCGACTTCACCACCGGCCTCGCGATGACCCGCGAGGAGGTGCTCGCGGCGATCGAGGTCGGCATCGAGACCGCCCGCGACCTCGTCGCCGCCGGCAACAAGGCGCTGCTCACCGGCGAGATGGGCATCGCGAACACCACCGCGTCCGCCGCGCTCATCTCGGTCTACACCGGTGTCGACCCCGCCGAGGTCACCGGCCGCGGCACCGGCATCAACGACGAGACCCACGCCCGCAAGGTGGACGTGGTCCGGCGCGCGCTCGACCTGCACCAGCCGGACCCGGCCGACCCCCTCGGCGTCCTCGCCGCGGTCGGCGGCCTGGAGCACGCCGCCCTCGTCGGCCTGATCCTGGGCGCGGCCTCGCTCCGTACCCCGGTCATCCTCGACGGCGTCTCCACCGGGGCGGCGGCCCTCGTCGCCCGGGCGATCGCGCCCGAGTCGCTCGCGGCCTGCATCGCCGGCCACCGCAGCGCCGAGCCGGGCCACGTGGCGGCCCTCAACAAGCTCGGCCTGCGTCCCCTGGTCGACCTGGACCTCCGCCTCGGCGAGGGCACCGGCGCGCTGCTCGCCCTGCCGCTGGTGCAGAGCGCGGCCCGCGCGATGCACGAGGTGGCCACCTTCGACTCGGCGGGCGTCACCGAGAAGTAGGGCCTTCCCGCACCGGCGCAGGAGCCCGACCCGGAACCCCGGGGCCGGGCTCCTGCGCCGCCCGGCCCCGGCCCGCACCACCGAAGCGGTCCCGCCCGGCCCCGGAGCCGGACAGGCCCGCACCACCCGGAGCCGTACCGCCTCCCCGTGCGTACGGCACCTCCCCGTACCACCGGGGCCTCCCGCGAGCCCCGAGGGACAAGGGTCACAGCGTGCCCGGCCCCCCTCACCGATATCGTGGGCACGGGCCCACCGCCCGTCCCACCAGCCGCTTCACCGCCGCAGCGGCCCCCTCATCCGCACGCCCCTCCGAGGAGCCGCCCGCACATGGCCGAGCACGCCGAGCACCCCGCGCACGCCGAGCACCCCGCCTACCCCGTCGGCCTGCGCCTCGCGGGCCGACGCGTCGTCGTCCTGGGCGGCGGCCAGGTCGCCCAGCGCCGGCTCCCCGCCCTCATCGCCGCCGGCGCCGACATCACCCTCGTCTCCCCGTCCGCGACCCCCTCGGTGGAGGCCATGGCCGAGGCCGGCGAGATCACCTGGGTCAAGCGGCGGTACGAGGACGGGGATCTCGCCGAGGCCTGGTACGCGCTCGTCGCCACCACCGACCCGGCCTCCAACGCCGCCGCCTCCGCCGAGGCCGAGCGCCGCCGGATCTGGTGCGTCCGCTCCGACGACGCCGAGGCCGCCAGCGCCTGGACCCCCGCCACCGGCCGCTGCGAGGGCGTGACCGTGGCCGTACTCACCGGCCACGACCCGCGCCGCTCGGCGGCCGTGCGCGACGCCGTGCTCGAAGGCCTCAGGGACGGTTCGATCGCGGCCCCCCAGCAGCGGGCCCGGACCCCCTTCGTCGCGCTCGTCGGCGGCGGCCCCGGCGACCCGGACCTCATCACCGTGCGCGGCCGGCGTCTGCTCGCCGAGGCGGACGTGGTGATCGCCGACCGCCTCGGCCCGCGCGACCTCCTGGACGAACTGCCCCCGCACGTCGAGGTGATCGACGCGGCGAAGATCCCGTACGGCCGTTTCATGGCCCAGGAGGCCATCAACCACGCGCTCATCGAGCACGCCAAGGCCGGAAAGTCCGTCGTTCGCCTCAAGGGCGGCGACCCGTTCGTCTTCGGCCGGGGCATGGAGGAGGCGCAGGCGCTCGCCGCCGAGGGCATCGCCTGCACGGTCGTCCCCGGCATCTCCAGCTCGATCTCGGTTCCCGGCGCGGCCGGCATCCCCGTCACCCACCGGGGCGTCGCCCACGAGTTCACCGTCGTCAGCGGGCATGTGGCTCCCGACGACCCGCGCTCGCTCGTCGACTGGGCCTCGCTCGCCAAGCTCACCGGCACCCTGGTGATCCTCATGGGCGTCGACAAGATCGGGAAGATCGCCGAGGCGCTCGTCGCCCATGGCAAGGACCCCGGCACCCCGCTCGCCCTGGTCCAGGAGGGCACCACCGCCGCCCAGCGCCGGGTCGACGCCACCCTCGCCACCGTGGCGGAGGTCGTCAGGACCGAGGACGTGCGCCCGCCCGCCGTCATCGTGATCGGCCCCGTCGTCGCGGAAGGCCCCGGCAGGCCGGTCCGCTGACCGGCGCCCGCCCCGCGCTCCTTTTGGCACTCCACCCCGGACAAGGCAGTATCACCCCGTGGCCGAACTCATCACCATCGACGATCCCGACGACCCGCGCCTGCGCGACTACACCGGGCTGACCGACGTCGAACTGCGGCGCCGCCGCGAGCCCGCCGAGGGCCTGTTCATCGCGGAGGGCGAGAAGGTCATCCGCCGGGCCCGGCAGGCGGGTTACGCGATGCGGTCGATGCTGCTCTCGGACAAGTGGGTCGACGCCATGCGCGACGTCATCGACGAGGACCCCGCGCCGGTGTACGCGATCCAGCCGGACCTCGCCGAGCGGGTCACGGGCTACCACGTGCACCGGGGCGCCCTCGCCTCCATGCAGCGCAAGCCGCTCCCGGGCGCCGCCGAACTCCTCGCCGGCGCCCGGCGGGTGGCCGTCATGGAGTCGGTCAACGACCACACCAACATCGGCGCCATCTTCCGCAGCGCCGCCGCCCTCGGCATGGACGCCGTCCTGCTCTCCCCGGACTGCGCGGACCCGCTCTACCGGCGCTCCGTCAAGGTCTCCATGGGCGCCGTCTTCTCCGTGCCGTACGCCCGCCTGGAGAACTGGCCCCGGAGCCTGGAGACCGTACGGGAGGCGGGCTTCAAGCTGCTCGCGCTCACCCCGGCGGAGCGGGCCACCGCGATCGACGAGGCGGCCCCGCACCGGCTCGACCGGGTGGCGCTGATGCTCGGCGCCGAGGGGGAGGGGCTGTCCCCCCAGGCCCTGCGGGCCGCCGACGAGTGGGTCCGCATCCCGATGGCCCACGGCGTGGACTCCCTCAACGTGGGCGCGGCGGCGGCCGTCGCCTTCTACGCGGTCACCTCGGGCCGCCCGGAGTAGCCCCCGGCCGGGTCGGACGCGATGTGCCGGATATCCCCTAGCCCTGGAGTGCCTGCGCGGCGGCGATCCCCAGGGCCACGACCAGCGTCACCACGACGAAGACGAAGAGGCGCTGGCGCAGCAGCCGCGGGTTGGCGGGGCGCCGGCCCGTGGACGTGGAGCGGGTCCCCGGCCTGGACTGAGGGTTGCGGGAACCACCGGTACGGGGCCCGCCCGAGGGCCGCGACGACGGCCCCGTCCCGCGCCCCCGCTCCGGGGACCGGCCCCGGGTGTCGCGCTCGGTGTACCGCTCGGTCGGCCGTACGTGGCTGCGCTCCTCGGCACGGTCCCGCTGCGCCGGCGGACGGGAGGCCGGCAGCCCCTGCGCCTCGCGGGCCGCGATCTCCTTCAGCCGCATCGACAGCTGCAGCGTGCTCGGGCGCTCCTCCGGGTCCTTCGCCAGACAGGCCCTGATCAGCGGCGCGAGGGCGTCCGGCACTCCCTGTAGCTGCGGCTCCTCGTGCACCACCCGGTAGAGCATGACCTCGGAACTGCCGTGCCCGAAGGGGGAGTCGGCCATCGCCGCGTACGCGAGGGTGGCGCCGAGCGAGAAGACGTCCGTGGCCGGGGTGACCGCCGCGCCGCGCACCTGCTCGGGTGCCAGGAAGCCGGGCGAGCCCACGGCGGTGCCGACATGGGTGAGCGTGCTGGCCCCGGTGGCCCACGCGATGCCGAAGTCGATGATGCGCGGGCCCTTGGGGGAGAGCAGGATGTTCGAGGGCTTCAGGTCCCGGTGCACCACACCGGCCTCGTGGACGGCGACCAGGCCCTCCGAGAGGGCGGCCCCGATCGCGGCCACGTCCGCCGCCCGCAGGGGGCCCTCCTCGGCGACCCGGTCGTGCAGCGACGGGCCGGGCACGTACTGGGTGGCGAACCACGGGCGCTCGGCCTCCAGATCGGCCGCCACCAGCCGGGCCGTGCACCCGCCGCGGATCCGCCGGGCCGCGGACACCTCACGGGCGAACCGCGACCGGAACTCCTGGTCCTCGGCGAGATCGGGTCGGATCACCTTCAGCGCCACACGCTGTCCGCGCCGGTCGGATCCGAGGTACACGACCCCCATCCCTCCGGCCCCCAGCCTGCGGTGGAGGCGGAACGACCCGACGATCCGCGGATCCTCGCGCCGGAGCCGCATCATCGCCATGTCCGTCCCCTCGTCCGTTCGACGTGGCACAGCTTACGTAGTGGCGCCCCCGCGTGCTCATAGGCCGCGCCCTCACACCCGGATCGATTGTCAGTGCTGAGGGGGACACCCCCCGGCGGTCCGTACCCGTCCTCCGCCAACCCCCGCTCCGCTCCCTTCACTTGACGCGCCGTCCGGACGGAGGGTGCGCGCTCGCGCCGGCCGCCGGAGCTCCTCGCGGGACGGCGGACGCGGGCCGGGACCGACGACGTGAGCGACGTCACCCCGCCGAGCCTCTTCGGCCACCCGGTGGCCGGTTCCGTATCTCCGCTCCGCACCCCTCGGGGAAGTCCCCGACATCTCCACCGCCGTCTCCACCCAGGGGAGTACGCCGGGGGTCCGGGCGTCATCCTCCGGGAGGCCCGCAAGTCGGTACGCGGGCATGACGACCCGCCGCTCCCGGCTCCCTAATGTTGAGGTCAAGCGGCGGGTGCGGCACTCGTCCCCCGAGGTCACGCACCCGCCGCGCCGGACACGACAGGAGAGGAACCATGGCCTACACGGCACCGCGGTCGACACCCCGCCCTTCGGGGCACCGTCACCCCCTGGTGGCCACCGCCATGGTCCTCCCTCTCGCGGCCCTGCTGGTGGTCGTCTTCGGCGGCTGGGAAGCGGTGGTCACACAGGCGTCGTCCGTGGGCGTGATGCTGGGGCGCTGAACGGCGCCCCGGACCCGGGAGAGCGGCCCGGGTCGGGGACATCCGGCCAACAGCCCCGTGGGGACGGGGGTGCGGCGGACGGCAACGCGAGGCCGGTCAGCTGGGGAGCTGACCGGCCCTCGCGCATTCCGGCCCTGTCCTCCGGTGGACGGCCCCCGCGCGCGGACCTCCGGTCAGGGCCCCGGGGACGCCCGGTCCGGCGGTCCCGTACGCCGTCCCCTCCCGACCGGCCCCGGACGCACCCCCCGGCCCCGGGCCGCCGGCGCGGCCCACCGCGTACGCTCCCCGCGTGGAGACCGCAGCCCCGAACCAGCCCGACGTGCCCGCGCGGCTCGCCGCCCTCGCCCGCGCCGCCGCGCACGGGACCGGTCGCCCCTGCGACTGCGCCGGGGGCCTGCTCCGGGTCCTCGCGGACCGGGCCGACGGCACCGTCGTACGCCACGGGGCGCTCGTGGCGAAGGCGCACGCCCCCGACACCGACCCGGAGGGGCACCGCGCCCGGATGGCGCTCGCCGCGCACCCGTCCGTCGCCGGGGTCTTCCTGCCGCCGCTCCCGGCCCCGCTCCCGCCGCCGGCGGGCTGCCGGGACGCGGGGAACGACGGCTCCGCCGCCGAGGTGGACGGCCGGCCCGTGACCGTCTGGCCCTACGGCCCGCCCGTGGACCCGGAGGACCCCGACGCCGCCCCCTGGGAGGAGGCGGCCCGGCTCCTGGCCCTGCTGCACCGCACGCCGCCGCCGGAAGCCCTTCCCGCGCCCCTCCCGGCCATGCGGGCCCCGGTGAAGGCCGCCCTCGCGGTGGACCGGATGCGCGGGACGGCACCGGACCACCCGGCCGCCGCGACGGTCCTGCGCGCCTGGCGGACGGTCCCGGGGGCCCGGCTCCGGCCCGCGCCCGGTGACCGGTTCCTGTGCCACGGCGACTTCCACCTCGGCCAGCTCGTCCGGGACGCCCGCGATCCGGTGCACCGCCCCTGGCGGCTCATCGACGTGGACGACGCGGGCCTCGGCGACCCCGCCTGGGACCTGGCCCGCCCCGCCGCCTGGTTCGCGGCCGGACTGCTGCCCTCCGGCGTCTGGTCCCGCTTCCTCGGCGCGTACCGGGAGGCGGGCGGACCCGCCGTCGGGGCCGACCCCTGGGACCGGCTGGACGTACCGGCCCGCGCCCTCACCGTCCAGACCGCCGCCCTCGCGCTCACCAAGTCATCGGCGGAGGGCCGGCCGCTCGACGAGGTGGAGGAGGTGATGATCGACACCTGCGCCCGCATCGCCGGGAACCGAACCGACCCCGCCCCACCTGCGTCCACGTAAGGTGAGGTCATCATTCGAACGGCAACGGCAGGGAGTTGAGCCGAGCATGCAGTGTCCCAAGTGTCATGCGGCCATGCACACGTACAACCGCAACGGTGTCCAGATCGAGCAGTGCAGCGGTTGCCGGGGGATCTTCCTGGACTACGGCGAGCTGGAGGCCCTGACCCGCCTGGAGGCCCAGTGGGTCCAGCAGGCCCCGCCCGCCCCGCCGGCCGCCTACCCGGCGCAGCCCGCCCCCGCCGCTCCCGCCTGGGGTGCCCCGCAGCACGGCGGCCACCACGGCGGTCACTACCGTCAGCGCGGCTTCGGACGGATGCTCTTCTCCTCCTGAGCGCACGAAGGAGCCCCCGGCCGCTGAGAGGCGGCCGGGGGCTCCTTCGGATGGTGCGCGATACTGGGATTGAACCAGTGACCTCTTCCGTGTCAGGGAAGCGCTCTCCCGCTGAGCTAATCGCGCGGGTGCACCCGCGAGTGCGGGGTACTGCGTGCGCGATACTGGGATTGAACCAGTGACCTCTTCCGTGTCAGGGAAGCGCTCTCCCGCTGAGCTAATCGCGCGGGGGATCCGAAGATCCAGGACCCGAAGATCCAGTGGACGATACTGGGATTGAACCAGTGACCTCTTCCGTGTCAGGGAAGCGCTCTCCCGCTGAGCTAATCGTCCTTGGAGGTGGAGACGGGATTTGAACCCGTGTAGACGGCTTTGCAGGCCGTTGCCTCGCCTCTCGGCCACTCCACCAGGAGTGTGATTACGGGGGTCGGGAAGATCCCCCACATCGAGCGGACGACGAGATTCGAACTCGCGACCCTCACCTTGGCAAGGTGATGCTCTACCAACTGAGCCACGTCCGCCTGTCGTTTCCGTTCCGCTTGCGCGTCCCGGCGACGTGTTGAACTCTAGCGGATTCCTGGGCCAGTACAAAAACGCGTTTCCGCAGCGTGCTGACCTGCGGACGGAACGGGGTGCCCGGGCGGGCCCGCCGGCGGGCCGTCCCCCGGTCACCCGCCGTGTCCCCCGGGTGGCCGTCCGCCCCCGCGCGGGCCCGGGGGGAGGGGCGCCGGCCGGGACCCCGCGCGAGGGCGCGGCGCGGACCTAGACTCGACGCGTGCACGACCTTCCTCCCCTCGCCCGCTTCGGTGGCCTCCTCGCGACCGATCTCCGGGACGTCACCCATGACCCCGAGGCCCTGGACTCCACGGGCTTCTGGGCCGTCTGCGCCGACTTCGAGGGCCGGCTCACCTGCGCCCGCTTCGGAGACGTACGGCCCGACCCGGTGCCCGTGCCGGCGCCCGGGGCCTGGGCGGGGCCCCGGCCCGGTGACTGGACGTCCTCGCTCGACCGCGACGCGTACACCGCGGGCGTGCGGCGCGTGCGTGAGCACATCGCGCGCGGGGAGGTGTACCAGGCGAACCTTTGCCGCGTGCTGACCGCGCCGCTGCCGGACCCCCGGCGGGCCGACGTCGACGCGCTGACCGCGCTGCTCGCCCTGGGTAACCCCGCCCCGTACGCCGGAACGATTCGCCTGCCCGCGCACGGCGTGGAGATCGCCACCGCCTCCCCGGAGCTCTACCTGCGCCGCGAGGGCGCCCGGGTCACCTCCGGGCCCATCAAGGGGACCGGCCGCACCGCGGCGGACCTCCTCCCCAAGGACCACGCCGAGAACGTGATGATCGTGGACCTCGTCCGCAACGACCTGGGCCGGGTCTGCGAGACCGGCTCCGTCGCGGTCCCCGACCTCTGCGCCGTCGAGGAGCACCCCGGCCTCGTGCACCTCGTCTCCACCGTCACCGGCCTGCTCGTCGAGGAGGCGGGCTGGCCGGAGCTGCTCCGCGCCACCTTCCCGCCCGGCTCCGTCACCGGCGCCCCCAAGTCGAGCGCCCTGCGGATCATCGAGTCCCTGGAGACGGCGCCCCGCGGCCCGTACTGCGGAGGTGTGGGCTGGGTCGACGCCGATGCCGGCACCGGGGAGCTGGCCGTCGGCATACGCACCTTCTGGATCGACCGGCCCGAGGGCGTCCTCCGCTTCGGCACCGGAGCCGGGATCACCTGGGGCTCCGACCCCGAGCGCGAGTGGGAGGAGACCGAGCTGAAGGCCGCCCGGCTGGTCGCGATAGCGTCGGGCGGCCACGAGTCAGGCGCCTACGAGGCGAGCGGAAAGGCCACTTCTCGATGAAACTCTGGGTCAACGGCGGGCTGCGCGACGCGGAGACCGCCCTGGTCTCCGTCCTGGACCACGGACTGACCGTCGGCGACGGCGTCTTCGAGACGGTCAAGGCGGAGCGCGGCGAGACCTTCGCCCTCACGCTGCATCTGGAGCGGCTCGCCCGTTCCGCCCGGGGGCTCGGCCTGCCGGAGCCCGACCTCGACGAGGTCCGCCGGGCCTGCGCCGCCGTCCTGGCGGCCAACCCGGTGGAGCTCGGCCGGCTCCGCATCACGTACACCGGCGGTCTCTCGCCGCTCGGATCGGAGCGCGGCGACGCCGGGACCAGCCTCGTCGTCGCCGTGGGAGCGACGACCCGGCGGGCCGACACGACGGCCGTGATCACCGTGCCGTGGACCCGCAACGAACGCGGCGCCCTCACCGGTCTGAAGACCACCTCGTACGCCGAGAACGTGGTCGCCCTGGCCCGGGCCCGCGAACAGGGCGCCACCGAGGCGCTGTTCGCCAACACCGTCGGACAGCTCTGCGAGGGCACCGGCTCCAACGTCTTCGTGGTGATCGACGGCACCATCCACACCCCGCCGGTCTCCTCCGGCTGCCTCGCGGGCATCACCCGGGCCCTCGCGGTGCGGTGGACGGGAGCCCGGGAGACCGAGCTGCCGCTGGACGTCCTGGAGACCGCCGACGAGATCTTCCTGACCTCCACCCTCCGCGACGTGCAGGGCGTGCACCGCGTCGACGGGCGTCCGCTCACCGCCGAGCCGGGTCCCGTGACCGCGAAGGCGATGCGGATCTTCGACGAGCGTGCCGCCCTGGACCGCGACCCGAGGCTCGGCTGAGCCGCCCGGGCGCCCCCCGGGGGCGTCCTCCCCTCGGCCGGTGCGGCAAAACCGGATGACGGGCGGCCCGGGGGCGGGTAGAACACGGGTGATGACCACCACCCTGCGGCCGGCCGAGCCGCTTCAGCAGACGCCCGAGGGCGGCCGCTCCCGGACGTACGACGTGTGTGTGAACAGCCGCCGCGTGGGCTCCGTCCGCCTCAGGACCGATCCCGGCTTCGGCGCCGCCGCGGGCGTGATCGCGGACCTCCGGATCGCCGAACCGGACCGGCGGCGCGGGCGGGGCACGGTGGCGGCGCTCGCCTCGGAGGAGGTGCTGCGCGGCTGGGGCTGCACCGAGGTGCTGATCTCGGTGCCCGCCGAGGCGGAGGCGGCGCGGCGGATGGCCCGCGCCCTCGGCTACACCGAGCGCAGCAGGAACATGCTCAAGGAGCTGCCGCCGGGCGATCCTCCGGCGCTCCCGGAGAGCGTCGAGGTGCGGCCGATGACCGAGGCCGAGTTCGAGGCGTGGTCGGCGCGGGCCAAGGAGGGCTTCGCGCAGAGCTGGATCGAGCGCGGCGTCCCCGAGGAGCAGGCCCGGGCGAAGGCCGAGGAGAGCCACCGCCGGCACCTGCCGCGGGGACTGGCGACCCCCGGCGCGGCCGTGCACGTCGCCGTACGGGACGGCCGGGACGTCGGCCTCCTGTGGACCGGCCGGATGGAGCAGGGGCCGGGGGAGCGGCTGGGATTCGTGTACGAGGTGGAGGTCGCGGAGGATCAGCGGGGCCGGGGGTACGGCAGGGCGCTGATGCTGCTGGCCGAGCGCGTCGCCCGGGAGGCGGGGGAGACCCGGCTCGGACTGCACGTCTTCGCGGGCAACACCCCGGCGCTCCGGCTCTACGACTCGCTCGGCTACCGCACGACCCACGTCAACAGCGCCAAGACGCTGTTGTAGGGGCGGGGCCCCGGGTCCCGGAGGACCTTTTCAGGCGGTGAGCAGCCGGTCGACGGCGGCCTCGATGCGGGCGCGCAGGCCGTCCTGGCTCCGGCCGCCGTCGAGGCGCTCCCCGCCGATCACATAGGTCGGCGTGCCGGTGACCTTGATCGCCTTGCCCTCGGCCTCGTCCGCGTCCACGGTGAGCAGGTGCCGGCCGTCGATCAGGGCCGTGTCGAACTCCTCCGCGTCCAGGCCGAGTTCCGCGGCCACCTCCAGGAGGACGGGCTCGCCCCGGTCGGCCAGGTCGGCGGTCCTGGCGAGCAGCGCCTCGGCGTACGGCCATCCCTTGCCCTGCGCGGCGGCCTCCTCGGCGGCCTGGGCGGCGGCGTAGGCGTGCTTGTGCTTGGCCAGCGGGAAGTGCCGCAGCTGGACGTCGAGCCGGTCGCCGTACTTCTCGCGCAGGGCGCGGACGTCGCCGAGGGCCTGGAAGCAGTCGGGGCACTGGAGGTCGAACCAGGCCTCCAGGACGACGGGGGAGGAAGGTGCGGTGGTGGTGTCGCTCATGGGAGCAGTCTTCCAGTCGGGACCCGGGCGCCCCAACCGGGACCTGGGGAGGAGGACCCTGACGGGGCGACCCGGAGATCTCCCGGAGAACGGTCCGGAGGCGTGGCCCGGAGGGCGTGGGGCGGTGCAGGATGGAAGGGTCGGACCGTCCGGGACCTGGAGGAACGCATGCTCGCCGAGACCATTTGCTCCGCGGTGGCCGCCGCGGGCCTGGGCATTGCCGCGATCTCGGCCTACCGGAGGCGCTTCCTCACGGCGACCCGGATCGCGGCCTACGCGCTGGTGCCGCTGGGCCTGGTGATGACGGGCGCCGTCGAGTGGATCGCCGGGACGGCGTTCAGCCCGGTCGCCTGGGCCGGGTTCGGCGTGCTGGGCGTGGCCTGGCTGCTGTTCCTGTCGACCCGCGCGGTCGAGCGGCGGCGCGCCGCGCGCGGTGAGGCGGGCGTTCCGGCCGTCGCGCCGGGCGCCTCGGCACCTTCCGGAGCCTCCCGTGGCGCGATAGGCAAGCCCCAGGCGGGGCCCGCGGCCGGCGGTGACGACTTCAGCGACATCGAGGCGATTCTGAAGAAGCACGGAATTTGATCGTTTGTGCCCGTTCCCGTCCCGGGTGATCCACAGGATGGGGTGAACGGCCCCGGGTGCGGGGCGTGTTGCGGGATTTCCGGGGCGCGCGGTGCGCGATCATCCCCCCGAGATGCCGGATACCTCGCGGAAGCCCGTCCCCGCCCCCACCGATGCCCCGTTCGACACCCCGGTCGATCCGCCGGCCGAGATTCCCCAGGTCGCCGTCCTCGCGGTCGGTGGAACCGGCGCGGAGTCCGCGGCCGACGAGCCGCGGGGATGTCTCTTCGCGCTCTCCCAGCCACCTCTGATGATCTTCCTGGCGGTGATCGGCGCCCTGCTGCTCGCCGCGGCCGTGCACGACCTCTTCGTCCTGTGACGGGCGGCGCCGGCACTCAGCCGGCGGCCTCCTTGCGGCGCGCGCGGTAGGCGGCCACGTGCAGCCGGTTGCCGCAGGTGCGGCTGTCGCAGTAACGGCGGGAGCGGTTGCGGGAGAGATCCACGAAGGCGCGGCCGCAGTCGGGTGCCTCGCAGCGCCGCAGCCGCTCCTGTTCGCCCGCCACCACGATGAAGGCGAGCGCCATGCCGCAGTCGGCGGCGAGGTGGTCGGCGACCGACGCGCCCGGCGCGAAGTAGTGCACGTGCCAGTCGTAGCCGTCGTGATCGGTGAGCCGGGGGGTGGTGCCGGCACCCGCCACGAGCTGGTTGATCAGCGGGGCCGCGATCCGGGCCTCCGGGGCGCTGAAGACCGCCGCGAACTGCTCCCGCACCGCGCGGACGGCCCGCAGGTCGCCCGGACCGAGCTCACCGACGTCGCTGATCTTGTGTGCCTCGACGAAGGCGCACAGCGCGGGGAGGTCCGCGAGCTCGTCCTCGCGATCGCCCTGCGGCGCGGTGTTCATCAGATCGACGACGGTGTCGAGGGCGATCCGGGTGTCGTGAGGGATCAGCACGATTCGCTCCCTGGCCGGCCGCGGGCGGGCGCCCGCGGATTGGCGCTGACTCTAGCGCGCCCCGGACAGCACAGCGGCGCCCGTCACCGCGCCGGCTGCGCGGTGGGGGCGCCGGATGTCATGCCTGTGTGACTGCCCGCGCGGCGCCGTCTCCCCGAGTCGGACGGCGCCGTGCGGCTCTCGGCTGGCTCAGCTGTCGGCCAGGATGTGGGAGAGCTCGGTGTCGAGATCGAAGTGGCGGTGCTCGGTGCCGGGTGGCACGGCCGCGTCGGTCCGCTTGAGGAACGACTCCAGGGCCCGCGCCGGGGCCTCGAGCAGGGCTTCGCCCTCGGGGGAGCTGAGGGCGATGCAGACGACTCCCTGACCGTGGCTGCGGGACGGCCAGACCCGGACGTCGCCCGTGCCGGTGGGCCGGTGCAGCCCCTCGGCGAGAAGGTCGCGGGCGAAGACCCACTCGACCGTCTCCTCGGCTCCGGTGTGGAAGGTGGCGTGCACGGCATAGGGATCGGCCGTGTCATACCGCAGGCCCGCGGGTACAGGCAGTGAGGACTCGCTCGACACAACGAGGCGCAGGTGCAGCTCGCAGCTGACCGTGGTGTTCATAAGCGCCAGGGCCTTTCGCTCAGTGTGCGCTCGGGGATTCGCACGTCGGCGAAATCGACATGCCACCTCAGGTGCCGTTGTAAACCCCTCTGTCGGTTTTGTGGGTGTTCAGGTAGCTCGTATGGGCGCGTGTAACTTTGGGTAATACTGCCTTTCCGGTCGGAGCCGCCCGTCCGGTAAGTTGGGGCCATGAATGCGGAGAGTGACGAGCGCACCGGGGAATCCGCGGACGGCCAGGACGCCGAACTCGGATCCCGGGCACCGGAGTTCATCAAGTCCCGGCGGGGCCTGCACCTGAGCTGGCAGGTCGGTGTCTTCATCGTGGGACTCGCCGTGGTCGGCGCGGGCGTCGTGATGCTGCCCCTGCCCGGACCCGGCTGGTTGGTCATCTTCGCCGGCATGGCGATCTGGGCGACCGAGTTCGTCTGGGCCCAGCTGGTGCTGCGCTGGACCAAGCGGAAGGTGACCGAGGCCGCCCAGCGGGCCCTCGACCCCAAGGTCCGCCGCCGCAACCTCATCCTCACGACGGCCGGCCTGGTGATCGCCGGCGTGCTCATCGGCCTGTACCTGTGGAAGTTCGGCTTCGTCATGCCGTGGAAGATCGACCAGTGACCCCCGGGTGGTGCGGGAGCCCCGCTGACATGCGGTAATGTTGGCGATGCGCCCGGGCGATTAGCTCAGTGGGAGAGCGCTTCGTTCACACCGAAGAGGTCACTGGTTCGAACCCAGTATCGCCCACCACCCGGACCGAAGGCCCGGAGACGACCACCGTCTCCGGGCCTTCGGCGTACCGGCCTCACCGCATCCGGGAGAACCGCTCCCGCAGCCTCCGCGCGTCCCGCAGCCGGTGCTCGTACGTGGCACCCACCCCGAGCAGCAGCAGCCCGGCGAGGGCCGGCGGCAGCCAGCGGGGCAGCGCGCCCACCACCTGCACGACGTACGGCGCCAGCTCGTGCAGACCCACCAGGGCCAGCGTCCCGCCGCCCAGGAGCAGCGGCGCCCGCAGCCGGAACCGCGCCCCCAGCAGCGTCACCCCGAGCGCGGCGACGCCCAGGACCAGCGGGCGGATCCAGACGGGGTCGGTCCACACCGCGACCAGGCCCGGCAGGAAGGTCACCGCGAGCCCCGGCCCGTACGCCGTCCAGGACGAGGCCTCCGGGTCGCGCCGCCGCCGCAGCAGGCCCACCACCAGCGCCGGCACCGTCACCGGCAGCGTGTACGCCTCCGGGGTCGTCACCTCCCAGGCCGCGAGCCGCACCCAGACCGCCGCCAGGGCCAGTCCCGCCGCCGCCCACGAGGCGAAGCGGCGCCGCTCCGGGCGGAGGGCCGTCGCCAGGGCGATCACCCCGCCGAGCGCGAGCACCAGCGCCAGGTACGCCGGGCGGGACACCGCGAACCCCACCGCGAGCAGTCCCACGGCCGCCCCCGTCGGTTCCACCGCCAGGGCCACCGGACGCGCCTTCGCGCCCAGGGCGGCCGTTCCCGCCGGCACCAGCAGGAGGGCCAGGGCCGTGTGGTGCCGGCCCAGGTCGGCGGAGGCGGCCGTGGCGAGCACCAGGCCCGTCGCCGCGAGCACCCCGCCGACGGCGGCGGCCGTCCGCCGCGCGCCGGTGTCGAGCACCGCCACGCCCGTGAGGAGCGCCAGCAGCAGCCCCAGCACGGTGAAGGTGGCGCCCCGCGTGTCCAGGGCCAGGCCGAGCGCGCTCACGCCCGAGGCGCACCCGGCGGTGAAGCCGAGCCACCCGAGGACGTTCGCGGCCTCCGGCGCACCGGCCGTAAGGAGCCCCCTGGTCAGGAGGGCCGGGCGGACGGCGAGCGCCAGGGCGGCCGTGGTCGACGCCAGCTGGACCGCGAGGGTCCCGGCGTACGGGAGGCCGAGCACCACGGGCAGGGCGGTGAGCAGGGCCCAGCCGAGCGCGAGCGCGCCTCCGCGGGCCCAGAGCCTCGGCAGCGCGGCGAGGGCGGCCCCCACGAGGAGCAGGACCAGCGCGGCGGTCGCCGGGTACGGCGCCAGGGCGCGCTCGGCATGGCGCCCGGACCAGACGCCCGTGGTCCGGGCCAGCGGCTCCAGGAGCCCGGCGGCGACGGGCGGCAGCGCCCACAGGACGCCGAGCGCGGAGACCAGGGCCCCGGCCCCCGCCAGGCCGGTCCGTACCGCCGCGGGCAGCCATCCGGCGGAGGGAGAATCGGCCCCGGCCGACCCGCCGCCGGCGCCCGTCGTACCCGCGCCTTCCGCGCCGGCCCTCGTACCCGCCCCGTCGCCCGTCCCCGGCCACTCCGGCGCCTCCGGGCGCCTGTCCGGCGTGGCCGCCCGTGCCCGCTCCGGATCGGTGCCGGGGCCCCACGCGGGGGCTCCCGCCGAACCGGCCGGCGCTCCCCACGTCGCCCACGCGCCGCGGGCGGCCGGCGCCACCGGGGGACCCGGGCGCCGGAGAGCCGCCAGGGGCAGCGCGCACAGGACGTACGCCGGGACCGCCCAGTCGTCCGGGAGGGCGGCGCGCAGCAGGCCGCCCGTGGCGGCGAGGACCGACAGACCACCGAGGCCCGCGACGGCCACCGCGACCGCGGGGGCGCTCCGGGCCACGTACAGGCAGAGCACGGCCGCCGCCAGGAGCAGCGGCGCGGCCGTCCACGGAGAGGCGAGGGAGAGCCAGCCGCCCGTCAACAGCGCCCAGGCCCCCAGCGCGGCCCCGCCGGCACCCGCCGTGGCCCGCACCGCAGGCGGCCGGGTCCGCAGCACCACCGCCGTGTCCACGACGGCCGTCACCAGCGCCGCCCAGGCGAACGCCGCCACCCCGCCCCCCGCGGCGAGCACGCCCAGCGGCAGCGGCAGCTGTGCGGCCGCCACGGCGGCGGGCAGCGGGATCCGCAGCCGGGTCAGCGCCGAGCCGTACGCGGCCCACGCCCCGGCGAGGACCGCCGAGGCCGCCGCCGCGTACCCGAGCCCGTCCGTCCCGGGCAGGGCCACACGGTGCAGGGCGTACGCGTCGAGCACCATCAGGACCAGCCCGAGCGCCGCCACCGACTCGGCCGTCGACACCAGGCCCCTGCGCAGCAGCGGGACCGGGGCCGCCAGAGCCGCCGTGGTCACGAGCGCCAGCACCGCCGCCCGGCCGCCGATCCCCATCGAACCCCAGCTGACCAGGGTGAAGGCGATCGCCGCGCTCGTCAGGAGGGTGCCGCCGAGGGTCAGCAGCACGTTCTGCGCGCCGCGCGGTGACGCCTCCGCCCCCGGGACGTGCGGCGGCCGGAACGGAGCGGCCGGCGCGGCGACCGGCCGGGACAGCGCCTGGACCAGCCAGGCCCGGCGGGCCAGCAACTGGGCGCGCCGTTCGTCGAGGCGGGCCAGCTCGCGGTCGATGAGCACGAGCTCGTCCGCGGGCGGCAGGGTGTTGTTCATGTTCCGGAGTGTGGCCCCGGCCACAGCACCGGGGAATGCGTCGCCGTACTCAGATCCGCACCTGAGTACACCCGGCGCCCGCGTGTGCGAACCGGGCGGCCACACTGGATCCCATGGACTGGCACCGGTACCGCTTCCGCAGCGTCTGGCGGCTCGACGCCCCGCCCGCCACGGTCTACGCCGTCCTGGAGCGGCCCGAGGACTACCCCCGCTGGTGGCCCCAGGTCCGCGAGGCCGTGCCCGTCGACGGGACCACGGGCACCGCGCGCTTCCGGTCCCTCCTCCCGTACGACCTCGTCGTCACCGTCCGCGCCCTGCGCCAAGACCCCCTCGCCCGCGTCCTGGAGGTCGGCCTCGGCGGCGACCTGGACGGCTGGGCCCGCTGGACCCTCACCGCCGAGGGCACCGGCACCCGCGCCCTCTACGAGCAGGAGGTCGAGGTCCGGGCTCCGCTCATGCGGGCGTTCGCCGTCGTCGGCAGGCCCCTGTTCCGGGTCAACCACGCCCTGATGATGCGGGGCGGGCGGCGCGGACTCGCGTCCCACCTGCGCCGGGTTTGAACGAACCCCGCGCGGGCCTGTATGGTTCAACCCGTTCCCGGGCGATTAGCTCAGCGGGAGAGCACTTCGTTCACACCGAAGGGGTCACTGGTTCGATCCCAGTATCGCCCACCGGGAGAGGCCGGTCCGTCGTCACGACGGACCGGCCTTCCGCATTCCGGCCCCGCTCACCGGGGTGTCCTTCACCCCGGTCGTCCACGCCTCACGCCGCCGTGCGCAGCTCCGGACGCAGCGGCCACGCCGGGTCCACCAGCTCCGGCGTCCCCTGCCGCGCGAACCAGGCCTGGAGCCCGCGGGCCTGCGCCGCGTGCCACACCGCCTGGAGCGTGTGCAGTTCCGCCGGCGTCAGCCGCTCCAGACGGGAGGCGAAACGCCGCCCCACCGCCCGTACGACCTCCATCGCCGCCGCCGCGTCCGCCGCCGCGTCATGGGCCGCGCCCAACTCCACCTCGTAGTGCGCGCACAGGTCCGTCAGTGTCCGGCGGCCCTTCCGGTACCGGTCCAGATGCTTGTCGAGCACCCGCGGGTCGAGCACGCACAGCGAGGTGGTCTCCAGGTAGCGGCCCAGCGAGGACGCGCGGTGGCGGCGCAGCTCGCGGTCCAGGATCGTCAGGTCGAACGGGGCGTTCATCACCACCAACGGCCGCCCCATCGCCGCCTGTTCGGCGAGCGCCCGGCCCACCTCCTCCATCACCGGCGACGGCCAGCGGCCGTTGCGCTGAAGGTGATCATCCGTCAGGCCGTGGACGGCCGTGGCCGCTTCCGGCACCGGTATGCCGGGGTTGACCAGCCAGCGCGTCACCCGGGGGCGCGCTCCGGCGGTGTCCTGCACGACGAGGGCGGCCGAGACGATCCGGTCCTCCTCGACGTCAACTCCCGTGGTCTCCGTGTCGAATGCGGCCAGGGGCCCTTCGTACCAGTGCGTCGTCATCCCCGAACTCCTCGCCCGCTCCGGGCAGATGGCCAACCCCCTGCCCGAAGCGGTGATACCCGGACTGTTTGCGACGTACGCGGACCGGTCACAACACAAGGGACGGGGAAGGAAGACGACATGGCGCTCGCCCAGCCCGAGTCGGGAGGGCTTCCGTCGCAGCGGGCGGCACCGGCGCGCGGCTCGCTCGCCACCACCGCCTGCATGGAGACCCTTCAAGTGGGCTACCTGCACGCGGTCGCGGCCGCGGCGGGCTGTTCGCTCGCACAGCCCTTTCCGGACAACGGCATCGACTGGCACGTGAGCCACAGCGCTCCCGGACACACCATCGACGACGAAGTGACCATCAAGGTGCAGCTCAAGTGCACCTACCAGATTCCGCCGCGCCCGCCCGGCAGCACCTTCTCCTTCACCCTCGACAACGACCACCTGGTGAAACTCGCCCGGACCCCCGTGGCCGTGCACAAGATCCTGGTGGTGATGCTCGTCCCGAGGGAGCCGGAGAACTGGCTGAGCGCGAGCCACGACCGGCTCGACCTGCGGCACTGCTGCTACTGGATCAACCTGGCCGGGCACCCGGTCACGGGACGGCGGCGGACCACCGTCCGCGTCCCCACGGCGCGGATCTTCGACGACCGGGCGCTCTGCGACATCATGACCCGGGTCGGCGGGGGAGGGAGACCCTGAATGCACCGGCCGATCGACGAACCCGAGTACGAGAGCGGGTACGGGACCCGGCGCGTCCCCGGACCCGCCCCGTCCCCGTACCGGCCCCACCCGGCGCCCGGCGAACTTCCCGGGCCCTGGACCGGGATCCCCGCCCCGCCGTCCGGCCCCTGGGCCGACGTGCAGGGCACCCCCGACCCCGGCCGGGTCGATCCCCGGGTCCTCGGCGCCCTCCTCGCCCGCCACGGCTGGCGGCGGCGCGGCGGGGCGGCCGGCCGCTACAGCCGCTGGACACCGCCCGGCAGCGGCACCGGCAGCGGCGGCACCAGCCTCCTCGTCCCGGAGAGCCGCGCCTTCCCCGACTGCGACGACCTGCTCGGTGAGGCGCTGACCGCGCTCGCCCGCAGCGCGGCGCCCTCCGCACGCGAGGTCCTGACCGGGCTCTGTGTGCCCAGCGACGAGATCCGCTGGTGGCGCGACGTGCCGCCGGGCCCCTCCGGCACCGTGCCCTGGACCGTGCAGGAACAGCTCAGGTCGGCCGCCCGTCAGCTCCTCGTGGCCGGCGCCCTCGCGGTGCGCGGCCGGGCCGGCTACTACGGCGCCCGCCACCGGCGACCCGCCCAGGCCTCCCTGGAGACCGCGGTCGTGGCCGCCGCCCCCGGCGGGCGCGCCCTGACCGCCTTCCTGCCCGTCGAGCCCGGGCGGCCCGTCGCCGTCCGGCTCTACCACGCGCTGTACGCGGCCCGCGAGGCCACCGACTACCAGCGCGCCACCGGCGGCATGGACGCCTTCGACTCCGCCGTCGAGGCCGGGGTCAGCCGCGAGCTGGTCGAGGCGCTCATCGCCCTCGTGCGGGGCAGCGAGGGCGCCAGGATCGCCCTGGAGTGGGCCCCGGCCGCCGGCACCCCCGAAGGCTGCGCGGCACGTCCCGAGCCCGTCGAGTTCTCGCCCGGCGACCTGCCCGCCCTGCGCGCCGCGGGCGCCCGCTACCTCGCGGACGAGCCGTCCGTGCCGGTGCGGATCACCGGGGCCGTGGTCCGCATGCGCCGCTCCGGCCCGCGCGGCGAGGGCACGGTACGGCTCCGGGTGCTCGCCGGGGCCGAGGTCCCGCACGTCCGCGTCACCCTCGACGAGGAGGCGTACCGCATCGCCGGCCACGCCCACCTCCTCGGCCTGCCGATCCGGCTCGTGGGCCGCCTGGAGAGCCGGGGCGGCTTCCGCCGCCTGACCGACGCCTCCGGGGTCGTACCGGTCCAGGTCGACGAGGCGGAACGCGACCGGCTGATGAAGTCGCTCCAGGAGAACCTCGACTTCTTCGAGGAGGCGTGCGGAGGGGACACCTGACGCACCCCCGGCGGGGGCGCGGCGAGGGGGTCCGGGGAAACCGTTTCGCGGTCGGCCGGATCGGCTCGGTACGATCAGCGGTGACGCGGCACCTCGTCTCTGCCGTGCACCGCCGGCGCCGGCACCTCGTGTCTGCCTGCGCCCTTATGTATGGAGCACCCGTGTCCGATGTCCGTGTGACCGTCCAGTCCACCTCCGGAG
Organism: Streptomyces sp. NPDC126503; assembly: GCF_040302405.1. Lineage (NCBI taxonomy): Bacteria > Bacillati > Actinomycetota > Actinomycetes > Kitasatosporales > Streptomycetaceae > Streptomyces > Streptomyces sp. NPDC126503. The sequence continues at coordinate 83,734 of NZ_JBEORS010000017.1, read as the reverse complement.
CCGAGGAAAGGGCGGTGAGCGCGGGCACGACCGCCGGCGCCCTGTTCGAAGGCGACCGCACCGTCATCGCCGCCCGCGTCGGCGGCGAACTGAAGGACCTCTCGTACGAACTCGCCGAGGGCGACGTCGTCGAGGGCGTCGAGATCTCGTCCGAGGACGGCCTGAACATCCTGCGCCACTCGACCGCGCACGTCATGGCGCAGGCCGTGCAGGAGCTGTTCCCGGAGGCCAAGCTGGGCATCGGCCCGCCGGTCCGCGACGGCTTCTACTACGACTTCGACGTCGAGAGGCCGTTCACGCCCGAGGACCTCAAGGCCATCGAGAAGAAGATGCAGGAGATCCAGAAGCGCGGGCAGCGCTTCTCCCGCCGCGTCGTCTCCGACGAGGAGGCCCGCGAGGAGCTGGCGGCCGAGCCGTACAAGCTGGAACTCATCGGCATCAAGGGCGCCGCGTCCACGGACGACGGCGCGAACGTCGAGGTGGGCGGCGGCGAGCTGACCATCTACGACAACCTCGACGCCAAGACCGGCGAGCTGTGCTGGAAGGACCTCTGCCGCGGCCCCCACCTGCCGACCACCCGGAACATCCCGGCCTTCAAGCTGATGCGCAACGCCGCCGCCTACTGGCGCGGCAGCGAGAAGAACCCGATGCTCCAGCGCATCTACGGCACCGCGTGGCCGTCCAAGGACGAGCTGAAGGCCCACCTGGACTTCCTGGCCGAGGCCGAGAAGCGCGACCACCGCAAGCTGGGCAACGAGCTGGACCTCTTCTCCGTGCCGGACGAGATCGGCTCCGGCCTGGCCGTCTTCCACCCCAAGGGCGGCATCATCCGCCGGGTCATGGAGGACTACTCGCGCAAGCGGCACGAGGAGGAGGGCTACGAGTTCGTCTACTCGCCGCACGCCACCAAGGGCAAGCTGTTCGAGAAGTCGGGCCACCTGGACTGGTACGCCGAGGGCATGTACCCCCCCATGCAGCTCGACGAGGGTGTGGACTACTACCTCAAGCCCATGAACTGCCCGATGCACAACCTGATCTTCGACGCGCGCGGGCGGTCCTACCGCGAGCTGCCGCTGCGCCTGTTCGAGTTCGGCACCGTGTACCGGTACGAGAAGTCGGGCGTCGTCCACGGCCTCACCCGGGCCCGCGGCTTCACCCAGGACGACGCGCACATCTACTGCACCCGCGAGCAGATGGCGGAGGAGCTCGACAAGACGCTCACCTTCGTCCTGAACCTGCTGCGCGACTACGGTCTGGACGACTTCTACCTGGAGCTGTCCACCAAGGACCCGGAGAAGTACGTCGGCTCCGACGAGGCGTGGGAGGAGGCCACCTCCGTCCTCCAGCAGGTCGCCGAGAAGCAGGGCCTCCCGCTCACCCCCGACCCGGGCGGCGCCGCCTTCTACGGCCCGAAGATCTCGGTGCAGGCGCGGGACGCCATCGGCCGCACCTGGCAGATGTCGACCGTCCAGCTGGACTTCAACCTGCCGGAGCGCTTCGACCTGGAGTACACGGCACCCGACGGCACCAAGCAGCGTCCGGTGATGATCCACCGCGCGCTGTTCGGTTCGATCGAGCGGTTCTTCGCGGTGCTCCTGGAGCACTACGCGGGCGCGATGCCGCCCTGGCTGGCCCCGGTGCAGGCGGTCGGCATCCCGATCGGCGACACCCACGTCGAGTACCTGCAGGAGTTCGCCGCGGAGGCGAAGAAGCGCGGTCTGCGCGTGGACGTGGACGCCTCCTCGGACCGCATGCAGAAGAAGATCCGTACGCACCAGAAGCAGAAGGTGCCGTTCATGATCATCGTCGGTGACGAGGACATGGCCGCGGGGACCGTCTCCTTCCGCTACCGCGACGGGTCGCAGGAGAACGGCATCCCGCGCGAGGACGCCCTCGCGAAGCTCGCCGACGTGGTGGAGCGGCGCGTCCAGGTCTGAGCACCGCCGGTGCCGGAGTGACGTTCAGAAGGCCCCCGGGGAGTCCTCCGGGGGCCTTCCGTCCTTCCCGCGGCGCTCGTCCTCGCCCCGGAAGGCCTGGATCAGCCACGAGGAGAACGAACCCGTCACCGTGCCCAGCAGCGCCAGGCCGCAGGCCGTCGGACCCACGCCACCAGCCGGCCCACCGGTGTCACCGGGGCCACGTCCCCGTATCCCACCGTCGCCAGGATCGAGCAGGCTGAGCCGGAGCCGTACCGCGTAGTCGGCGGCGAACACCGCCCAGGACGCGAGGGTGAGGGCGAGGCACAGGTCGCGCCACGGCGCGGGGAGGCGGTCGGCGAGGGAGGTCCGCGCGCGGCGGTCCCAGCGTTCCTGCCGGTCGGGTGGCGGCGGCCTGTCGCTCATGCGATCAGCATGGGCCGCGCGGGGATCTTCCGCCCCGGCGGCACGTGCCGAACGGGCGACGCAATATGCTGCACAGCATGACGACTGAGCCGGAGCAGCAGATCGGAGTCGGGACGCAGGACGCGTTTCAGCGCCTGTGGACGCCTCACCGGATGGCGTACATCCAGGGCGAGAACAAGCCGACCGGGCCGGGCGCCGAGGACGGCTGCCCGTTCTGCGTGATTCCGTCGAAGTCCGACGAGGACGGCCTGGTCATCGCCCGTGGCGAGAGCGTCTACGCGGTCCTCAACCTGTACCCGTACAACGGCGGCCACCTCATGGTGGTGCCGTACCGGCACGTCGCCGACTACACGGACCTCGACGCGCCGGAGACGGCGGAGCTCGGTGACTTCACCAAGCGGGCCATGGTGGCGCTGCGGGCCGCTTCCGGAGCACACGGCTTCAACATCGGCATGAACCAGGGGTCCGTCGCCGGCGCCGGCATCGCCGCGCACCTGCACCAGCACGTGGTGCCGCGCTGGGGCGGCGACACCAACTTCATGCCGGTGGTCGGTCACACGAAGGTGCTCCCGCAGCTGCTCGCGGACACCCGCACGATGCTCGCCGACGCCTGGCCCGCGGGCGTCTGACCGACAGCCCCGCCCCGGCGTACGGGGCGGGGCCCCGGGCCCCGTGTTCACGCGTCGTAGACGTCGGCCTTCTTCGGGCCCGGCTCCTGCACGTTGCCGCTGAGGACCAGGGCGCGGTTGGTGAAGCGCTCCGTGTCCACCCCGTGCTCGTCCAGCACCTTGATCGTCGCCGCGTGGACCGCCCGCAGCACCGGCGTGGCCATACGGATGGCGTCGTCGGCCATGAAGCGGTTCTTCCACAGCGGGCCGGCCCAGACGTGCCGCAGGCCGAAGGGCTCGGGAAGGACCATCTTCCCGCCGAGGAAGTCGAGGACCGGCGGATACCAGGTCAGCGGGGCGCGGACCGCGAGCCGTACGACCTCGTCCGCCTCCATCAACGGCTGCTGGATCTCCTTGGTCTCCCAGAACCTGACGGTCTTGGAGACCTCCTTCGTCTTCGCCTTCGGCTTCGTCGTGAAAAGGCCGTGGACGGGACCGAGCGCGTGACCGGTGACCTCGATCCGCAGCGTGTGCAGGAGCGAGGTGACCGTCACCATCATCGTCAGGACCAGGTTCCCGTCCCAGAGGGTGAACTGCACGCCCAGGTAGTGACGGTTGCCCGCGCCGAACTGCTGGTCGTTGCAGATGCGCTGTATCTCGTGGGGCTTCACCTGGTAGTGGACGATGTCGTCGCCCTCGGGCCGGGTCACCTCGTCGGCGCCCTCACCGACCGGGGAGACGATCCAGTGCTTGACCGTCGGCTTCGGGAAACCGGTCTTCAGCGAGCCGCGCTCCAGGAGCGTCAACTGCTCGTGGACCCTGCGCACCACGTCCCAGGCGCGGAACGGGTGGATCTCCTTGCCCTCCTTGGGGACCAGCTCCTCGGCGAGGGTCCAGCTGCCCCAGCGGGTGCCCAGGCCGAGGATGCCCTTGGAGCCGGCGTAGAAGACGATGTTCGACTGCTGCTCGGCGGAGAGCTTCTCCAGGTTCCGCCGCAGCTCCTCCGCGTCCTTCTCGTTGGGGTCGGTGGGGACCGACTTCGGGATGTGCGGGCCGATGCCGCCGCCGCTGAGCAGGGCGGTCCACCGCTCCCGCAGGTCCACGGCCGTCCGCTCGCAGACCCGGCGGGCGAGGAACCAGCCCACGACCGGCGCGACGAGCATCGCGCGCAGATAGTTCATCAGCAGGCCGTCGAAGGGCAGCTTCACCAGCACGAGCACGCCGAACAGGCCGGCCGCCCAGAGCACGGCCGTGCCCAGGGCGCTGGTGCGCTTGTTCTCCGAACCGGCGGCGATCCTGCGCAACTGCACGACGCCGAGCCACAGCAGCAGGCCCGGCAGGAACAGGACGCCGCAGATGAGGGTGATCAGCGTCAGCTTGGTGTCGCGCTGCCGGCGCAGATGGGTGGCGGCGAGGCAGTGCTCGACGACCGGCTGCGGTTCGGCGCCGAAGGACTGGATCAGCGCCTTGCGGGCGCCCCCGAGCATGCGGACCTGCACGGCCCGCGAGAAGGCCTCACCGAGGTCGGGGCGGAAGAGTTTCTCCCACTTACCCGGCTTGACAGTCGTCTTGTAGAGCTCGTTGTCGGCTTCCTGGATCGTCTTGAGCGGGCTGTCCCGGTACGCGGCGGAGGCGAGGGCATGGGTCGCGCCCGTCCGTCCCTCCGACCCCTGGAGAGGGATCTGAGCCCCGGGTCCGAAACCGTCGATCGCCACTTCCGCCCCCATCGCCGCGACTGCCCTGTGCGGGCTGTTCCCCACTGCCGCGCCCCGCACACCTTCCGAGCTGGGCACCACAGCGTAACCGGGTACCGGCGGATGCGTCACCGCCTGTGGAAAACGGCGGCCGAATGCCGTCCGCCCCGCCGCGGCCGGGCGGACGGCCCCGCCTGTCAGTCCGTCAGGGAGCCGTTCCCCGTGGCCTGTCGGCGCACCTTCTCGGCCAGCTGGGAGGGCATCGGCTCGTGGCGGGCGTAGGCGCGGTCGAACCGGCCGGTGCCGTGCGAGAGGGAGCGCAGGTCGATCGCGTACCGGCCGATCTCGATCTCCGGCACCTCCGCCCGCACCACCGTGCGGCCCGGGCCCGCCTGTTCGGTTCCGACGACCCGCCCGCGCCGCCCGGACAGGTCGCTCATCACCGGGCCCACGTACTCGTCGGGCACCATCACCCGCACCTCCGCCACCGGCTCCAGGAGGTGGACGGTGGCCCCGGTGGCGGCCTCGCGGAGCGCGAGCGCCCCGGCCGTCTGGAAGGCGGCGTCCGAGGAGTCCACCGAGTGCGCCTTGCCGTCCCGCAGGGTGACCCGGACGTCCACCAGAGGGCAGCCCGCCGAGACGCCGCGCGCGGCCTGGGCCCGTACGCCCTTCTCGACGGAGGCCACGAACGGGCGCGGCACCGCCCCGCCCACCACCTTGTCCACGAACTCGACGCCGCTGCCCGGCGGCAGGGGTTCCACCTCGATCTCGCAGATGGCGAACTGGCCGTGACCGCCGGACTGCTTCACGTGCCGGCCGCGGCCCGCCGCCGGCCCGCCGAAGGTCTCCCGCAGCGGCACCTTGTACGGCACGGCGTCCACGCGCACCCCGTACCGGCCGCGCAGCCGCTCCAGGACCACGTCCTGGTGGGCCTCACCCAGGCACCACAGCACCACCTGGCGGGTGTCCTGGTTGTGTTCGAGCCGCAGGGTCGGGTCCTCCGCGACCAGCCGGGCCAGGCCCTGGGAGAGACGGTCCTCGTCGGCCTTGCTGTGCGCCTCGACGGCCAGCGGGAGCAGAGGCTCCGGCATGCTCCAGGGCTCCATCAGGAGCGGGTCCTCCCGGGCGGAGATCGTGTCGCCGGTCTCGGCCCGCCCGAGCCGGGCGACACAGGCCAGGTCACCGGCGACGCAGTACGGCACCGGCCGCTGCTGCTTCCCGAACGGCGAGGTCAGCCCGCCGACGCGCTCGTCCACGTCGTGGTCCTCGTGGCCCCGGTCGGCGAGCCCGTGGCCCGAGACGTGCACCGTCAGGTCCGGGCGCAGCGTGCCGGAGAAGACCCGCACCAGCGAGAGCCGGCCCACGTACGGGTCGGCGGCCGTCTTGACGACCTCGGCCACGAGCGGCCCGTCCGGGTCGCAGGCGAGCGCGGGCCGGGGCTGCCCGTCCGGCGTGGTCACGGCGACCGGCTCGTGTTCCAGGGGTGAGGGGAAGCCGCGGGTGATCAGCTCCAGGAGTTCCAGGGTGCCCAGGCCCTGCGTCCCGCCGTCGACGGCCGGCGCGGCCGGCAGCACCGGGTGGAACATGCCCCGGGCCACGGCCTTCTCCAGATCGTCGACCAGCGTCTTGACGTCGATCTCCTCACCGCCGAGATAGCGGTCCATGAGGGTCTCGTCCTCGCTCTCGGCGATGATCCCCTCGATGAGCCGCCCCCGCGCCTCGGCGATGAGCTCCCGCTGCGTCCCGTCCGGGGCCACCTCGCGCCGTGCCCCCGTGGAGTAGTCGAGGATCCGCTCCGTGAGCAGGCCGACGAGGCCGGTCACCGGCGCGTGACCGTCGGCTCCCTCCGTACCGCGCACGGGCAGGTGGAGCGGAAGCACCGCGTCGGGGTCGTCGCGCCCGAAGAGACCGGCGCAGACGGCGGTGAGCTCGGTGAAGTCGGTGCGGGCCGTGTCCAGGTGCGTGACGACGACGGCCCGGGGCATGCCGACGGCGGCGCACTCCTCCCACACCATCCGGGTGGAGGCGGCGATCGCGTCGGCCTCCTGGGCGGCCGAGACGACGAAGAGGGCCGCGTCCGCCGCGCGCAGACCGGCCCGCAGCTCCCCGACGAAATCCGCGTACCCCGGGGTGTCCAGCAGATTGATCTTGAAGCCGTCCCACTCGACCGGCACCAGCGAGAGCTGTACGGAACGCTGCCGGCGGTGCTCGATCTCGTCGTGGTCGGAAACCGTCGCCCCGTCCTCGACCCGGCCGGCCCGATTGACCGCCCCGGTGGCCTGCGCCAGCGCCTCGACCAGCGTCGTCTTGCCCGATCCGCTGTGGCCGACCAGCACCACGTTCCGTACGGCCGCGGGCCGGTCGGCCGCCGGAGCCCCTCCGGCGGCTCCGGTGGGGGTGTTCGACTTCTCGCCCATGGTGTTCCTCCCGACTGCGTGCGACGCACGGTGGGTGGGGCGCGGGCGCAGGGGGAGTGGCGTCACGCGGAGCGGCTCCGGCGGTGCCCGCGGTGGTCCTTCGAGCTTGGCACCGACACCCCGAGGCGTCCATACGTCCCCACGCGCGTGCCCCGGCACCGGCCCTCCCGGCCTGCCCCCGCGCGCGTGCCCACGGACACTCGACGCGGCGGGACGGGTGCGCTCCGGTGCGGCGCCGACCGCGTGGCTACGATGGGTGAGCCGGTGGTCATTGGGGCCGCGCGGCCCACCGAACCTCGGGAAGGCCATGCTGAACAAGTACGCGCGTGCGTTTTTTACGCGTGTCCTCACACCGTTCGCCGCGTTTCTGCTCCGCCGGGGCGTCAGCCCCGACGCCGTCACGCTCATCGGCACCGCGGGAGTGATGGCCGGCGCGCTGGTCTTCTTCCCCCGGGGCGAATTCTTCTGGGGCACGATCGTCATCACCCTCTTCGTCTTCTCCGACCTGGTCGACGGCAACATGGCCCGGCAGGCGGGGATCTCCAGCCGCTGGGGCGCCTTCCTCGACTCGACGCTCGACCGCGTCGCGGACGGGGCGATCTTCGGCGGCTTCGCGCTCTGGTACGCGGGCCGCGGTGACGACAACGTGCTGTGCGCCGTGTCGATCTTCTGTCTGGCCAGCGGCCAGGTCGTCTCGTACACCAAGGCGCGCGGCGAGTCCATCGGCCTCCCGGTCGCCGTGAACGGCCTGGTCGAGCGGGCCGAGCGGCTCGTGATCTCGCTGGTCGCCGCCGGTCTCGCCGGGCTCCACGCCTTCGGCGTGCCAGGGGTCGACGTGCTGCTGCCGATCGCGCTGTGGATCGTGGCCGTCGGCAGCGCGGTGACCCTGGGACAGCGGGTCGTGACCGTACGGCGCGAATCGGCCGAGGCGGACGCCGCGGGCCGGGGGAGTGAGGCGGCGTCATGAGCGCGCTGAAGGACCGGCTGACCGACGGCCTGTACGGGCTGGGCTGGTCCACCGTGAAGAAGCTGCCCGAGCCGGTGGCCGCGGGCCTCGGCCGGCGGATCGCCGACACCGCCTGGAAGCGGCGCGGCCCGGGCGTGCTCCGCCTGGAGGCCAACCTCGCGCGCGTGGTGCCGGACGCCACGCCCGAGCGCCTCGCCGCACTGTCGAAGGCCGGCATGCGCTCGTACATGCGCTACTGGATGGAGTCCTTCCGGCTGCCGGCCTGGAGCACCGAGCGCGTCGCCGGCAGTGTTTCCATCAAGGACATCCACCTCGTGGAGGAGACGCTCGCCGCCGGGCGCGGTGTCGTCCTCGCCCTGCCGCACCTGGCCAACTGGGACCTCGCCGGGGTCTGGGTGACCCGTGGGCTCGGCGTGCCCTTCACCACCGTGGCCGAGCGCCTCAAGCCCGAGTCGCTCTACGACCGCTTCGTCGCCTACCGCGAGTCCCTCGGCATGGAGGTCGTGCCGCACAACGGCGGCGCCGCCTTCGGCACGCTCGCCCGGCGGCTGCGGGCCGGCGGCCTGGTCTGCCTGGTGGCCGACCGCGACCTGTCGTCCTCCGGCACCGAGGTCACCTTCTTCGGGGAGCGCGCCCGGATGCCCGGCGGCCCCGCCATACTCGCCCAGCAGACCGGCGCGCTGCTCCTGCCGGCGACGCTCTGGTACGACGACACCCCGGTCATGAAGGGACGCATCCACGCGCCCGTCGACGTACCCGAGACGGGCACCCGGGCCGAGAAGACGTCCGTGATGACACAGGCGCTGGCCGACGCCTTCGCCGAGGGCATCGCGGATCACCCGGAGGACTGGCACATGCTGCAACGACTGTGGCCCGCGGACCTGGACGAGCGAGGGAAGGGCCGCCGACCGTGAAGATCGGCATCGTCTGCCCGTACTCCTGGGACGTCCCCGGAGGCGTCCAGTTCCACATCCGCGACCTCGCCGAGCACCTCATCCGGCTCGGCCACGAGGTCTCCGTCCTCGCCCCCGCCGACGACGACACCCCCCTGCCGCCGTACGTCGTCTCCGCGGGCCGGGCCGTCCCCGTGCCGTACAACGGCTCCGTCGCCCGGCTCAACTTCGGCTTCCTCTCGGCGGCGCGCGTACGGCGCTGGCTCCACGACGGCACCTTCGACGTCGTCCACATCCACGAGCCCACCTCCCCCTCGCTCGGCCTGCTCACCTGCTGGGCGGCGCAGGGACCGATCGTCGCCACCTTCCACACCTCCAACCCGCGCTCGCGGGCGATGATCGCCGCCTATCCGATCCTCCAGCCCGCCCTGGAGAAGATCAGCGCCCGGATCGCCGTCAGCGAGTACGCACGGCGCACGCTCGTCGAGCACCTCGGCGGTGACGCGGTCCTCATCCCGAACGGCGTCGACGTCGACTTCTTCGCCCGCGCCGAGCCGAAGAAGGAGTGGCAGGGCGGCACCCTCGGCTTCATCGGCCGCATCGACGAACCGCGCAAGGGCCTGCCGGTCCTCATGCGGGCCCTGCCGCGCATCCTCGCCGCGCGCCCGGAGACCCGGCTCCTGGTGGCCGGACGCGGCGACGAGGAGGAGGCCGTCGCCTCGCTGCCCGCCGAGATGCGCTCCCGGGTGGAGTTCCTCGGCATGGTCAGCGACGAGGACAAGGCGCGGCTGCTGCGGAGCGTGGACGTGTACGTGGCGCCCAACACCGGCGGCGAGAGCTTCGGCATCATCCTCGTCGAGGCGATGTCGGCCGGCGCGCCGGTCCTCGCCTCCGACCTGGACGCCTTCGCGCAGGTCCTCGACCAGGGCGCGGCGGGCGAGCTCTTCGCCAACGAGGACGCGGACGCCCTCGCCGACGCGGCCGTCCGCCTCCTGGGCGACGAGGCCCGGCGCAGCGAACTGAGCCTGCGGGGCTCCTCCCACGTCCGCCGCTTCGACTGGGCCACGGTGGGGGCGGACATCCTCGCCGTCTACGAGACGGTGACGGACGGCGCCGCGGCGGTGGACACCGACGAACGCGCGGGCGGGCTGCGGGCGCGACTGGGGCTGTGACGGCCCCGGCAGCCCGGGGATGCCCCGCCGCCACGCGGGGCAGGCTTGCCCCATGCTTTCGATCACCCGGCTCGATCTCGGACACTTCACCCGGCCCGCCGACGAATGGGGAGGGCCCCACGCGCGCGTGGAGCCCTCCCTCGCCTATCTCGTCCGCCACCCGGGCGGCAGCCTCCTCTTCGACACCGGCATGGGCGAGGGCTCGCCCGAGACGGACGCCCACTACCGGCCGGTCCGCCGGCCGCTGCCCGTCGGACCGGAGGACGTCGACCTCATCGTCAACTGCCACCTCCACTTCGACCACATCGGCGGCAACCAGCTCTTCCCCACCACCCCCGTCCTGGTCCAGCGCACCGAACTCGCCATCGCCCGCGCCGGCGGACACACCATCGACACGCTCCTGACCGGCGTCCGGTACGAGGAGCTCGACGGCGAGCACGAGATCGCGCCCGGCATCCGGATCGTGCCCACCCCCGGCCACACCGAGGGCCACCAGTCGCTGCTGCTCGACCACGGCGACCGCGTGACCGTCCTCGCCGGGCAGGCGTACGACTTCGCCCACGAGTTCGGCACCCCGTACCGCCCCTGGCTCGGCCGGCTCGCCGAACTCGCCGCCGGACGGCCGGCCCGAGTCCTGTTCGCCCACGACCACGACCTGTGGGAAGGGATCCTGCCGCCACCCCGGTAGCCTGTGCGCCCGTGACCGAAACCCTCATCTGGACCGTTGTCGCGCTGATCGTCGTCGGCGTCTACCTGAGCTGGACCGCCGGACGGCTCGACCGGCTGCACACCCGGATCGACGCCGCCCGCGCCGCACTCGACGCCCAGCTGCTGCGCCGGGCCTCGGTCACCCAGGAACTGGCCACCTCCGGCGTCCTCGACCCGGCCGCCTCCATCGTGCTGTACGAGGCCGCGCACGCCGCCCGGCAGGCCCAGGAGGACCAGCGCGAGGTCGCCGAGAGCGAACTGAGCCAGGCGCTGCGGGCCGTCTTCGGCGAGCCCGAGCAGGTCGAGGTGGTCCGCGCGGCGCCCGGTGGCGAGGAGACGGCGAACGAGCTGGCCGCCGCCGTCCGCCGGGTGCCCATGGCCCGCCGCTTCCACAACGACACGGTCCGCGCCGCCCGCGCCCTGCGCCGCCACCGCACCGTGCGGTGGTTCCGGCTGGCCGGTCACGCTCCGTTCCCGCTCGCCTTCGAAATGGACGACGAGCCCCCGGTGGCCCTTGCCGATCGACCGGCCTGACCCTCTGGGCCTGCGAAAACGATCCACCGGGTCCACATTGGCCCTTGATGTGGACCCCCGGTGGCCTGTTTCCTCGGTGGAGTCGTCAACCCCCGTTGTCACGAGTGAGGTACCCGTGTCCACCACGCCTTCCACCACCCCCCAGTCTCCCGAGACCGGCACCGCGCGCGTCAAGCGCGGCATGGCCGAGCAGCTCAAGGGCGGCGTGATCATGGACGTGGTCAACGCCGAGCAGGCGAAGATCGCCGAGGACGCCGGCGCCGTGGCCGTCATGGCCCTGGAGCGCGTCCCCGCGGACATCCGCAAGGACGGCGGCGTGGCCCGCATGTCCGACCCGAACATGATCGAAGAGATCATCGGCGCGGTCTCCATCCCGGTCATGGCCAAGTCCCGCATCGGCCACTTCGTCGAGGCCCAGGTCCTGCAGTCCCTCGGTGTCGACTACATCGACGAGTCCGAGGTCCTCACCCCGGCCGACGAGGTCAACCACTCCGACAAGTGGGCCTTCACCACCCCCTTCGTCTGTGGTGCCACCAACCTGGGCGAGGCCCTGCGCCGCATCGCCGAGGGCGCGGCCATGATCCGCTCCAAGGGCGAGGCCGGCACCGGCAACGTCGTCGAGGCCGTCCGCCACCTGCGCCAGATCAAGAACGAGATCGCCAAGCTGCGCGGCTTCGACAACAACGAGCTGTTCGCCGCCGCCAAGGAGCTGCGCGCCCCGTACGAGCTCGTCAAGGAGGTCGCCGAGCTCGGCAAGCTGCCCGTCGTCCTCTTCTCCGCCGGTGGCGTCGCCACCCCGGCCGACGCCGCGCTCATGCGCCAGCTCGGCGCCGAGGGCGTCTTCGTCGGCTCCGGCATCTTCAAGTCGGGCGACCCGGCCAAGCGCGCCGCGGCCATCGTGAAGGCCACCACCTTCTACGACGACCCGAAGATCATCGCGGACGCCTCCCGCAACCTGGGCGAGGCCATGGTCGGCATCAACTGCGACACCCTGCCCGAGTCCGAGCGCTACGCCAACCGGGGCTGGTAAGCACCGATGAACCCCACTCCCGTCATTGGTGTCCTGGCCCTCCAGGGCGACGTACGGGAGCACCTGATCGCCCTGGCCGCGGCCGACGCCGTGGCCAGGCCGGTGAGGCGCCCCGAGGAACTCGCCGAGGTCGACGGCCTGGTCGTCCCCGGCGGCGAATCCACCACCATCTCCAAGCTCGCCACGCTGTTCGGCCTGATGGAGCCCCTGCGCGAGCGCATCGCCGCGGGCCTCCCCGTCTACGGCACCTGCGCCGGCCTGATCATGCTCGCCGACAAGATCCTCGACCCGCGCTCGGGCCAGGAGACCTTCGGCGGCATCGACATGATCGTCCGCCGCAACGCCTTCGGACGGCAGAACGAGTCCTTCGAGGCCGCAGTCACCGTCGCCGGGATCGACGGCCCCGTCGAGGGCGTCTTCATCCGCGCGCCGTGGGTCGAGTCCGTCGGAGCCGAGGTGGAGGTCCTCGCCGAGCACGAGGGCCACGTCGTGGCCGTCCGGCAGGGCCGCGCCCTCGCGACCTCCTTCCACCCGGAGCTCACCGGCGACCACCGCGTCCACTCCCTGTTCGTGGACATGGTGCGCGCCGAACGGTGACGTGATCCCGGTAGGATCTCTCGGGTTCGTTCATTGAATGGGTTACGCGAAGGAGACAGGCAGATGTCCGGCCACTCTAAATGGGCTACGACGAAGCACAAGAAGGCCGTGATCGACGCCAAGCGCGGCAAGCTCTTCGCGAAGCTGATCAAGAACATCGAGGTCGCCGCCCGTACCGGCGGCGCCGACCCGGACGGCAACCCGACCCTCTTCGACGCCATTCAGAAGGCCAAGAAGTCGTCGGTCCCGAACAAGAACATCGACTCCGCGGTCAAGCGCGGCGGCGGCCTGGAGGCCGGCGGCGTCGACTACGCCACGATCATGTACGAGGGGTACGGCCCGAACGGTGTCGCGGTGCTCATCGAGTGCCTCACCGACAACCGCAACCGCGCCGCCTCCGACGTCCGTGTCGCCATGACCCGCAACGGCGGCTCCATGGCGGACCCCGGCTCGGTCTCGTACCTGTTCAACCGCAAGGGCGTCGTCGTCCTCCCCAAGGGCGAGCTGTCCGAGGACGACGTCCTCGAGGTCGTCCTCGAGGCCGGCGCCGAAGAGGTCAACGACCTCGGCGAGAGCTTCGAGATCATCAGCGAGGCCACCGACCTGGTCGCGGTCCGTACCGCCCTCCAGGAGGCCGGCATCGACTACGACTCGGCCGACTCCAGCTTCGTCCCGACCATGCAGGTCGAGCTCGACGAGGAGGGCGCGCGCAAGATGTTCAAGCTGATCGACGCCCTCGAGGACAGCGACGACGTGCAGAACGTCTTCGCGAACTTCGACGTCAGCGACGAGGTCATGGCGAAGGTCGACGCCTGATCGCGAGCCTTCGGCAGCGGGCCGGCGGGGGACACACCCCCGCCGGCCCGCTGCGTTGTCACAGGCAGCCGATAGCCTGCACAAACAGATGAGCGAGAGCGGTCGAGGGAGGGGCGCCATGCGCGTGCTGGGGGTGGACCCGGGACTGACCCGGTGCGGCGTCGGCGTGGTCGAGGGCGCGGCCGGACGGCCGCTCACCATGCTCGGTGTCGGCGTCGTCCGCACCGCCGCCGACGCGGACATCGGCCTCCGCCTCGTCGGCATCGAGCGCGGCATCGAGGAGTGGCTCGACCGCTACTCGCCCGAACTCGTCGCCGTCGAGCGGGTGTTCAGCCAGCACAACGTCCGTACGGTGATGGGCACCGCCCAGGCCAGCGCGGTCGCCATGCTCTGCGCCTCCCGGCGCGGCATCCCCGTCGCCCTGCACACCCCGAGCGAGGTCAAGGCCGCCGTCACCGGAAGCGGCCGGGCCGGCAAGGACCAGGTCGGCGCCATGGTCACCCGGCTGCTGCGCCTCTCCGCGCCGCCGAAGCCCGCCGACGCCGCCGACGCCCTCGCTCTCGCCATCTGCCACATCTGGCGGGCGCCCGCCCAGAACCGTCTCCAGCGGGCCGTCGCCCTGCACGCACCGAAAGGCCGCACGTCATGATCGCCTTCGTCAGCGGCCCGGTCGCCGCCCTCGCCCCCACCACCGCCGTCATCGAGGTCGGCGGGGTCGGCATGGCCGTCCAGTGCACGCCCACCACCATCGCGGGGCTCCGCGTCGGCGAGCAGGCCCGGCTCGCCACCTCCCTCGTCGTACGGGAGGACTCCCTCACCCTCTACGGCTTCGCCGACGACGACGAGCGGCAGGTCTTCGAGATCCTCCAGACCGCCAGCGGCGTCGGCCCCCGGCTCGCCCAGGCCATGCTCGGTGTGCACAGCCCCGACGCGCTGCGCCTCGCGGTCTCCACCGGCGACGAGAAGGCGCTCACCGCCGTCCCCGGCATCGGCAAGAAGGGCGCGCAGAAACTCCTCCTCGAACTGAAGGACAAGCTCGGCCGGCCCCTCGGCACCGGTGGCCTCGTCGGCGCCCAGCGCGCCGCCGCCACCGGGCCCGCCCCCTGGACCGAGCAGCTCCACTCCGCCCTCATCGGCCTCGGCTACGCCGGCCGCGAGGCGGACGAGGCGGTCGGCGCCGTCACCCCGCAGGCCGAGGCCGCCCTCGCCGAGACCGGCTCCGTGCCCGTACCGCAGCTGCTCCGCGCCGCCCTGCAGACCCTGAACCGCGCCCGCTGACCCCGCCGGGCCCCGCCGCCCGCACCGTACGAACAAGAAGGCAGACTCCACCGTGAACTGGGACGACGAGACGGCACCCGCCGCAGAGGAGCGGATCGTCGGC
The DNA here is from genome assembly GCF_040302405.1 of Streptomyces sp. NPDC126503. NCBI lineage: Bacteria > Bacillati > Actinomycetota > Actinomycetes > Kitasatosporales > Streptomycetaceae > Streptomyces > Streptomyces sp. NPDC126503. The sequence continues at coordinate 68,575 of NZ_JBEORS010000017.1, read as the reverse complement.
GCCGCCGCCGAGGGGGACGACCAGGCCGTCGAGGCGGCCCTGCGCCCCAAGGACCTCGCCGAGTTCGTCGGCCAGGAGAAGGTCCGCCAGCAGCTCGACCTCGTGCTCAAGGCCGCCCGCCAGCGCGGAGCCACCGCCGACCACGTCCTGCTCTCCGGCGCCCCCGGCCTCGGCAAGACCACCCTGTCGATGATCATCGCGGCCGAGATGAACGCCCCCATCCGCATCACCTCCGGCCCCGCCATCCAGCACGCCGGCGACCTCGCCGCGATCCTCTCCTCCCTCCAGGAGGGCGAGATCCTCTTCCTCGACGAGATCCACCGGATGTCCCGGCCCGCCGAGGAGATGCTCTACATGGCGATGGAGGACTTCCGCGTCGACGTCATCGTCGGCAAGGGTCCCGGCGCCACCGCCATCCCGCTGGAACTCCCGCCCTTCACCCTGGTCGGCGCCACCACCCGGGCCGGTCTCCTGCCGCCCCCGCTGCGCGACCGCTTCGGCTTCACCGCCCACATGGAGTTCTACGACCCGGCCGAGCTCCAGCGGGTGATCCACCGCTCCGCGGGGCTCCTCGACGTCGAGATCGACCCCGCCGGAGCCGCCGAGATCGCCGGCCGCTCCCGCGGCACCCCCCGAATCGCCAACCGACTGCTGCGCCGGGTCCGCGACTACGCCCAGGTCAGGGCCGACGGCCGGATCACCCGCGAGATCGCCGCGGCCGCCCTCCGCGTCTACGAGGTCGACAGCCGCGGCCTCGACCGTCTCGACCGGGCCGTCCTGGAAGCCCTCCTGAAACTCTTCGGCGGCGGACCCGTCGGCCTGTCGACCCTCGCCGTCGCGGTGGGGGAGGAGCGCGAGACCGTCGAGGAGGTCGCCGAACCCTTCCTCGTACGGGAAGGGCTGCTGGCCCGCACGCCCCGGGGCCGCGTCGCCACCCCTGCGGCCTGGGCGCACCTCGGACTGGTTCCGCCGCAGGCCGCGCCGCCCGGGGGCGCCGCGAGGCCCGGGGCCACGGGACAACAGGGACTGTTCGGGACCTGAGGCCGCCGCGCCGGCGGAGTGACGAGCGCGTGACGGCGCGGAGTCTCGCCGGACCAGGAACCGCGGTGCCATGCTGGGCGTTGTTCCATCGATGCGGACTCGCCTAGACTCCGCCGATGCCGCCCTTTCTGGTCGGCGTACCCACCCCCGAAAAACAGGCCGCGGGCTCATCGCCGCGACCGTGCGAAGGAATCCCGTCCCGTGAACCTCCTGACCTTCCTCCCCTTCATCGTCCTCATCGGGGCCATGTTCCTGATGACGCGCTCTGCGAAGAAGAAGCAGCAGCAGGCGGTGGAGATGCGCAACCAGATGCAGCCCGGCACCGGCGTACGGACGATCGGGGGGATGTACGCCACCGTCAAGGAGATCGGCGACGAGACCGTTCTCCTGGAGGTCGCTCCCGGCGTCCACGCCGTCTACGCGAAGAACGCGATCGGCGCGGTCCTGGAGGACTCCGAGTACAACCGCATCGTCCACGGCGACGATGAGGAGTCGGACACCGACACCGTCGTCCCGGACGACGCCTCCTCGCTGACCGGGTCCACCGACCCGGTCAAGACCGACGGGGCCGACGACGCCCAGCCCAGGACCGACCTGACCAAGAAGGCGGACACCGCCGAGGCGGGGCAGGGCGACACGGACGGCAAGCCCGAGGGCGAGGCAGACACCAAGTAACCGTGACCGGGGATCACGTGCCACGCCCACCGGCGTCCGCGCGGTCCCCGGACCGGTTCCACGTCTGCGGGGGAAGGTCCCCACACACACTTCGTGGCCGCCTCGCGCACACCCATACGCGAGGCGGTTGGACAGGGAGAAACGACAGGTGGCAGCACCGAAGAAGGGCCGAAGGCCGGCGGGGGCCCAGAGCCGGCCGGGCCGCGCCCTGGCATTCATCTTGATCGCCATGGTCGCGCTCACCGGCGGCATGTTCTGGTCGGGGCACACCACCCCGCGCCTCGGCATCGACCTCGCCGGCGGAACGTCGATCACGCTCAAGGCGAAGGCCGACCCCGGACAGGAGTCCGCGGTCAACGAGACGAACATGAACACCGCGGTCGGCATCATCGAGCGCCGTGTCAACGGTCTCGGCGTCTCCGAGGCCGAGGTCCAGACGCAGGGCCGCGAGAACATCATCGTCAACATCCCTCGCGGGACGAACGAGAAGCAGGCCCGGGAGCAGGTCGGTACCACCGCCCAGCTCTACTTCCGGCCCGTGCTCGCCGTCGCGCCCGCCGTGCCGCCGCAGCCGGCCCCCAGCACGACCGGTTCCCCGTCGTCGTCGCCGAAGCCGAGCGCCTCCTCCTCCGGCGCCACCGCCGGCGAGAAGTCGGCCACCCCGACGGCGACCGGCACCCCGAAGGCCACCGCCACCACCCAGGGCCGCGTCCTGTCCGAGGCCCTCAAGGCCCCGAGCCCGACGCCGACCGGCAGCGCCTCGCCCTCCGCGTCCACGAGCCCCAAGGGCACGCCGACGCCCACCGCGCCGCCGGCGCCGGACGCCGCGACCGCGGCGCTCCAGCAGAAGTTCACCTCCCTGAACTGCCTCGACCCCAAGCAGCGCTCCGCCGCCGGCAAGGGCGTCAAGCCGAGCGAGCCGACCGTCGCCTGCGGTGAGGACGACCCCGGCATCTGGTCGAAGTACCTCCTCGGCCCGGCCGAGGTCGAGGGCCGTGACGTCGACGACGCCCAGGGCGCCTTCGACCAGCAGCGCGGCATGTGGATCGTGACCATGGACTTCACGAGCGCGGGCTCGAAGAAGTTCCAGTCGATCACCAGCAAGCTCTCGCAGCAGACCGACCCGCAGAACCGCTTCGCGATCGTCCTCGACGGCCAGGTCGTCTCCGCGCCCTCGGTCCGCCAGACGCTGAGCGCCAGCGCGGAGATCTCCGGCAACTTCAACCAGCAGTCCGCCCAGGACCTCGGCAACATCCTGTCCTACGGCGCCCTGCCGCTCACCTTCGACACCCAGAGCGTCGACACCGTCACCGCCGCCCTCGGCGGCGACCAGCTGGAGGCCGGCCTGATCGCCGGCGCCATCGGCCTCGGCCTCGTCGTGCTCTACCTCGTCGTCTACTACCGCGGCCTGTCGCTGGTGGCCATCCTCAGCCTCGGCGTCTCCGCCCTCCTCACCTACGTGATCATGGCCCTGCTCGGCCCGGCCATCGGCTTCGCGCTGAACCTGCCGGCCGTCTGCGGCGCCATCGTCGCCATCGGCATCACCGCCGACTCGTTCATCGTCTACTTCGAGCGCGTCCGGGACGAACTGCGCGAGGGCCGCACTCTCCGCCCGGCCGTCGAGCGCGCCTGGCCGCGCGCCCGCCGCACGATCCTGGTCTCCGACTTCGTGTCGTTCCTGGCCGCGGCCGTCCTCTTCATCGTCACCGTGGGCAAGGTCCAGGGCTTCGCGTTCACGCTCGGCCTGACCACCCTGCTCGACATCGTCGTGGTGTTCCTCTTCACCAAGCCGGTCATGACGCTGCTGGCCCGCACCAAGTTCTTCGGCAACGGCCACCCGTGGTCCGGCCTGGACCCGAAGCGCCTCGGCGCCAAGCCGCCGCTGCGCCGCTCCCGCCGTACCACCGCCCCCGCCGGCCCTGTCGAACCGAAGGAGGCGTGAGATGTCGAAGCTCGGAGATCTCGGCGCCCGACTCCACCGTGGTGAGGTCGGCTACGACTTCATCGGCAACCGCAAGATCTGGTATGGCCTGTCCATCCTGATCACCATCACCGCCATCGTCGCCCTGGCCGTCCGTGGCCTCAACATGGGCATCGAGTTCCAGGGCGGTGCCGTCTTCACCACCCCGAAGACGGCCGTCTCCGTCAGCCAGGCCCAGGAGTACGCGGAGGAGGCCTCCGGCCACGACGCGATCGTCCAGCAGCTCGGCAACGGCTCCCTGCGCATCCAGGTCGGCGGCCTGGACACCGAGCAGTCCGACCAGGTCCGCTCGGAGCTCGCCAAGGACCTGAGCGTCCCCGAGGAGAAGATCGCGGCCGAACTCGTCGGCCCGAGCTGGGGTGAGCAGATCGCCAACAAGGCCTGGACGGGCCTCGGGGTCTTCATGATCCTCGTGGTGATCTACCTGGCCATCGCCTTCGAATGGAGAATGGCGGTCGCGGCGCTCATCGCCCTGATCCACGACCTCACCATCACGGTCGGTATCTACTCGCTGGTCGGCTTCGAGGTCACCGTCGGTACGGTCATCGGTCTGCTGACGATCCTCGGCTACTCGCTGTACGACACCGTCGTCGTCTTCGACTCCCTCAAGGAACAGACGAAGGACATCACGAAGCAGACCCGCTTCACCTACAGCGAGCTCGCCAACCGCTCCATCAACGGCACCCTGGTCCGCTCGATCAACACCACCGTGGTGGCGCTGCTGCCGGTCGCCGGCCTCCTCTTCATCGGTGGCGGCGTCCTCGGCGCGGGCATGCTCAACGACATCTCGCTGTCGCTGTTCGTGGGTCTGGCCGCCGGCGCCTACTCGTCGATCTTCATCGCCACCCCGCTCGTCGCCGACCTCAAGGAGCGCGAGCCGGCGATCAAGGCCCTCAGGAAGCGCATCAAGGTCAAGCGGGCCTCCGCCGCCGCGAAGGACGACGGCTTCGACGGGACCGACGCCGAGACGGCCGTGGTGGGCGGCCAGCGCGCCGCGCACCGCGGTACCCAGGAGCACCGCGGATGACGGCCGGCACCCAGGACGTCACCGCCCTGCTGCTCAGCCGCATCAGGGACGTCCCCGACTACCCGAAGCCGGGGGTGCTGTTCAAGGACATCACCCCGCTGCTCGCGGACCCGGAGGCGTTCGGCGCGCTCACCGAGACCCTCGCCGGCCTCTGTGCCGCGCAGGGCGCGACGAAGGTCGTCGGCCTGGAGGCCCGCGGCTTCATCCTCGCGGCGCCCGTCGCCGTCCGCGCGGGCCTGGGCTTCATCCCGGTCCGCAAGGCCGGCAAGCTCCCCGGGGCGACGCTCCGGCAGGCGTACGAGCTGGAGTACGGCACCGCCGAGATCGAGGTGCACGCCGAGGACCTGGCCGAGGGCGACCGCGTCATGGTCATCGACGACGTCCTGGCCACCGGCGGCACCGCCGAGGCCTCCCTCGACCTCATCCGCCGCGCCGGCGCCGAGGTCGCGGGCGTCGCGGTCCTCATGGAGCTGGGCTTCCTGCCGGGCCGCGCGCGACTGGAGCCGGCCCTGAACGGGGCTCCGCTCACCGCGCTGATCACGGTCTGACGTCGGGCACACCCCGACAGGGGCGCCCCGGGGAATCCCCGGGGCGCCCCTGTCCGTTCTCCCCGACGGACGGACCCTGCGGGTGTGCCCGGAATCGGAGGCGCCCGAGGACCGGCCGGGCCCTGCCCGCCGGAGAGCCGTCCGAAACCCGGGCGCGTGGGCACACCGGGGCCCGGCTCGATACCATGGCCTTTCCGGGCCTGACCGGGGGACCCGGAACCTCCCCCAGACCCGTTCCGGGGAGAACCCCCCAGAGGAGCGCTCTTGCCAGACGAGGCCCAGCCACTCTCCGCCGCGCAGCCCGACCCGAAGGCCGACCAGGCCGCGCCGGGGACCGGCGCGCCCCAGGAACGGCCCGCGGAGAACAGGCCGGCGCCTGCTGCGCCCGCCCCGGCGCCGACCCCGCCCGCGCGGTCCGCCCCGGCCCCGGCCGGCCGCTCCGGCGGCTCCTCGAACCGGGTCCGCGCCCGCCTCGCCCGCCTCGGCGTCCAGCGTTCCTCCCCGTACAACCCGGTCCTCGAACCGCTGCTGCGGATCGTCCGCTCCAACGACCCGAAGATCGAGACCGCGACGCTCCGCCAGATCGAGCGGGCCTACCAGGTCGCCGAGCGCTGGCACCGCGGTCAGAAGCGCAAGAGCGGCGACCCGTACATCACCCACCCGCTCGCCGTCACCACCATCCTCGCCGAGCTCGGCATGGACCCGGCGACCCTCATGGCCGGACTCCTCCACGACACCGTCGAGGACACCGAGTACGGCCTCGACACCCTCCGCCGCGACTTCGGCGACCAGGTCGCCCTCCTCGTCGACGGCGTCACCAAGCTCGACAAGGTCAAGTTCGGCGAGGCCGCGCAGGCCGAGACCGTCCGCAAGATGGTCGTCGCCATGGCCAAGGACCCGCGCGTCCTGGTCATCAAGCTCGCCGACCGCCTGCACAACATGCGCACCATGCGCTACCTCAAGCGGGAGAAGCAGGAGAAGAAGGCCCGCGAGACCCTGGAGATCTACGCCCCGCTGGCCCACCGGCTGGGCATGAACACCATCAAGTGGGAGCTGGAGGACCTCGCCTTCGCGATCCTCTACCCCAAGATGTACGACGAGATCGTCCGGCTCGTCGCCGAGCGCGCCCCCAAGCGCGACGAGTACCTCGCGATAGTGACCGACGAGGTGCAGGCCGACCTCCGGGCCGCCCGCATCAAGGCCACGGTCACCGGCCGCCCCAAGCACTACTACAGCGTCTACCAGAAGATGATCGTCCGCGGCCGGGACTTCGCGGAGATCTACGACCTGGTCGGCATCCGCGTCCTCGTGGACACCGTCCGCGACTGCTACGCGGCCCTCGGCACCGTCCACGCGCGATGGAACCCGGTCCCCGGCCGGTTCAAGGACTACATCGCGATGCCGAAGTTCAACATGTACCAGTCGCTGCACACGACGGTCATCGGACCCAACGGCAAACCGGTCGAACTCCAGATCCGCACCTTCGACATGCACCGGCGCGCCGAGTACGGCATCGCCGCCCACTGGAAGTACAAGCAGGAGGCCGTCGCCGGCGCCTCCAAGGTGCGCACCGACGCCCCCCGCAAGGCCGGCAAGGACGACCACGTCAACGACATGGCGTGGCTGCGCCAGCTGCTCGACTGGCAGAAGGAGACGGAGGACCCCTCCGAGTTCCTGGAGTCGCTCCGCTTCGACCTGTCCCGCAACGAGGTCTTCGTCTTCACCCCCAAGGGCGACGTCATAGCGCTGCCCGCCGGCGCCACCCCCGTCGACTTCGCCTACGCCGTCCACACCGAGGTCGGCCACCGCACCATAGGCGCGCGGGTCAACGGGCGGCTCGTCCCCCTCGAATCGACCCTCGACAACGGCGACCTGGTGGAGGTCTTCACCTCCAAGGCGGCCGGCGCGGGCCCGTCCCGCGACTGGCTGGGCTTCGTCAAGTCGCCCCGCGCCCGCAACAAGATCCGCGCCTGGTTCTCCAAGGAGCGCCGCGACGAGGCCATCGAGCAGGGCAAGGACGCCATCGCGCGTGCCATGCGCAAGCAGAACCTGCCGATCCAGCGGATCCTCACCGGCGACTCCCTCGTCACCCTCGCCCACGAGATGCGCTACAGCGACATCTCCTCGCTGTACGCGGCGATCGGCGAGGGCCACGTCACCGCCCAGTCCATCGTGCAGAAGCTGGTCCAGGCGCTCGGCGGTGAGGAGGCCGCCACCGAGGACATCGCCGAGACCGCCCCGCCGAGCCGCGGCCGCTCCAAGCGCCGCTCCAGCGCCGACCCCGGCGTGGTCGTCAAGGGCGTCGAGGACGTGTGGGTGAAACTCGCCCGCTGCTGCACCCCGGTCCCCGGCGACCCGATCATCGGCTTCGTCACCCGCGGCAGCGGCGTCAGCGTCCACCGCAGCGACTGCGTCAACGTCGAGTCGCTCTCGCGCGAGCCCGAGCGGATCCTGGACGTCGAATGGGCGCCCACCCAGTCCTCGGTCTTCCTGGTCGCCATCCAGGTCGAGGCCCTCGACCGCTCCCGGCTCCTGTCGGACGTCACCCGGGTCCTCTCGGACCAGCACGTCAACATCCTCTCGGCGGCCGTCCAGACCTCCCGCGACCGGGTGGCCACCTCCCGCTTCACCTTCGAGATGGGCGACCCCAAGCACCTCGGCCACGTCCTGAAGGCCGTCCGGGGCGTCGAGGGCGTGTACGACGTCTACCGCGTGACCAGCGCGCGGCGCCCGTGACCGTGCCCATGGGGAAGGCCCCCGGCGCGGGTGCGCCGGGGGCCTTCCCCGTACGGGACGACGGATCGGCAGCCGTCAGCCGCCGAACTCCTGCAGGCCCTTGAGCGCCTGGTCCAGCAGGGCCTGTCGGCCCTCCAGCTCCTTGGAGAGCTTGTCGGCCTTGGCGTCGTTGCCCGCCGCACGGGCCGCGTCGATCTGCTTGCGCAGCTTCTCGACGGCGTCCTGCAGCTGACCGGTCAGACCCTCGGCGCGCGCGCGTGCCTCCGGGTTCGTCCGGCGCCACTCGGCCTCCTCGGCCTCCTGGATCGCCCGCTCCACCGCGTGCATCCGGCCCTCGACCTTCGGCCGGGCGTCGCGCGGCACGTGGCCGATGGCCTCCCAGCGCTCGTTGAGGGAACGGAAGGCCGCACGGGCCGCCTTCAGGTCCGTCACCGGCACCAGCTTCTCGGCCTCGGTGGCGAGCTCCTCCTTCAGCTTGAGGTTCTCGGTCTGCTCCGCGTCCCGCTCGGCGAAGACCTCACCGCGCGCCGCGAAGAAGACGTCCTGGGCGCCGCGGAAGCGGTTCCACAGCTCGTCCTCGTGCTCGCGCTGGGCCCGGCCGGCCGCCTTCCACTCCGCCATCAGCTCGCGGTAGCGGGCCGCCGTGGCCCCCCAGTCGGTGGAGCTCGACAGCGACTCGGCCTCCGCGGCCAGCCGCTCCTTGACCTTGCGGGCCTCCTCGCGCTGCGAGTCCAGCGCGGCGAAGTGGGCCTTGCGGCGCTTGGAGAACGCCGAGCGGGCGTGCGAGAACCGGTGCCACAGCTCGTCGTCGGACTTCCGGTCGAGCCGGGGCAGGCCCTTCCAGGTGTCCACGAGGGCCCGCAGCCGCTCGCCCGCGGACCGCCACTGCTCGCTCTTGGCCAGCTCCTCGGCCTCCGCGACCAGCGCCTCCTTGGCCGCGCGGGCCTCGTCGGCCTGCTTCGCCTTCTGCGCCTTGCGCTCCTCGCGGCGCGACTCCACCGTCTCGGCGAGCTTGTCCAGCCGGGCGCCGAGCGCGGCCAGGTCACCGACGGCGTGGTGCTCGTCGACCTGCTGGCGGATGTGCTCGATCGCCGCGGTGGCGTCCTTCGCGGAGAGGTCGGTGGTCCTCACGCGCTTCTCGAGGAGGCCGATCTCGACCACCAAGCCCTCGTACTTGCGCTCGAAGTAGGCCAGGGCCTCCTCAGGGCTGCCCGCCTGCCACGATCCGACGACCTTCTCGCCCTCGGCCGTCCGCACGTACACGGTGCCCGTCTCGTCGACGCGGCCCCACGGGTCGCTGCTCACAGCGCCTCCTCACCATGATGCCGTCGCGGGGTCGTACCCCCCGGCATCGTCCACAGTTTCCCGGCGGGCCTCGCCCGCCTTCCGCAGCGCCGCCGGCGACGGCCCGCGCTGCACAACGCCAATCTAGGCGAACGGCGGCCCGGCTGTCCGCACTCAGCGCGACCGAATTCGGCCGCCCCCAGGGCGTACGGCTCCGGGCCCCGCGCCCGCCGGACACCGCCCGCTACTTCTTGGTGACGGTCGCCTTCTCGATGGTGACGGCCTTCTTCGGAGCGCCGTCCGCGCCGCCGCCCTCGACACCGCCGGCGGCCACGTCCCGGACGACCTTCAGACCGGCCGCGTCGATCGTGCCGAAGGGGGTGTAGCCGGGGGGCAGCGGGGAGTCCTTGTAGACGAGGAAGAACTGCGAGCCGCCCGTGCCGGGCTGGCCCGTGTTGGCCATGGCCACCGTCCCGGCCCGGTAGACGACCTTGCCGTTCGCGCCGGCCTTGCCCAGCGAGGCCAGGTTCTCGTCCGGGAGCGTGTAACCGGGGTCTCCGGTGCCGTCGCCCTTGGGGTCGCCGCACTGGAGCACGAAAATGCCGTCCGTCGTCAGCCGGTGACACTTCGTCCCGTCGAAGTACTTCTTCCCCGCGAGGTGGTGGAAGGAGTTCACCGTCTGCGGGGTCTTCGCCGCGTCCATGGTGACCGTCACGCGGCCCCGGTCGGTGTCCAGCGCCATCGTGTACGAGGCGTTCCGGTCGATGGTCAGCTCCGGCGCCGCGCTCGTGTTCTCACCCGAGGGCTTGGCGTCACCATCCGTCAGGCGCACCGAGGCGTACACCGCGGCACCCGCCGCGAGGACCACGGCCACGACGCCCGCCACGACGGTGTTGCGGCGCCTGGCCCTGCGCCGCGCCTCCTCCCGCCGCTGCTGCTGCCGCACGTACTTCTCCCTGGCGAGCTGCCGCCGACGCTGATCGCTGCTGACCACCGGTCCCGCTCCTTGTCCGCTCGTCTGTTCCCGTCCTGGCCGGGTGTGCCCGTACCGTATACGGGTTGGCTGTGGAACCGGCACCGCCGGTAGGCTCTGACCCGCCGTATTCCGAGGTTTCCACCCCTTCCGCGCCGCTGCGCCGGACGACTTCTAAGGACGAACGTGCTGATTGCCGGCTTCCCCGCCGGGGCCTGGGGGACCAACTGCTACCTGGTCGCCCCCGCCGCGGGCGAGGAGTGCGTCATCATCGACCCCGGCCACCAGGCCGCCCAGGGTGTCGAGGAGACGCTCAGGAAGCATCGGCTCAAGCCCGTCGCCGTCGTCCTCACCCACGGACACATCGACCACGTCGCGTCCGTCGTCCCGGTGTGCGGCGCCCATGACGTCCCCGCGTGGATCCACCCGTCCGACCGGTACATGATGAGCGACCCGGAGAAGGCCCTCGGCCGCTCCATCGGGATGCCCCTCATGGGAGAGCTGACCGTGGGGGAGCCCGACGACGTGCGGGAGCTCTCCGACGGTGCCGAGCTGAACCTCGCCGGCCTGGAGTTCTCCGTCGCCCACGCGCCCGGTCATACCAAGGGGTCGGTGACCTTCCGGATGCCCGAGAGCGCGGACGTGCCGTCCGTGTTCTTCTCCGGGGATCTGCTGTTCGCCGGCTCCGTCGGACGCACCGACCTGCCCGGCGGTGACATGGACGAGATGCTCGAGTCGCTGGCCCGCGTGTGCCTCCCGCTCGACAACTCGACCGTGGTCCTGTCGGGACACGGTCCCCAGACGACCATCGGCCAGGAGCGCGCCACCAACCCCTATCTGCGGCAGGTGGCGGCCGGCCTCGGGAGCCCCGACGCTCCCCGACGAGGAATGTGACGATTCACGTGAGCACCTTCAAGGCCCCCAAGGGCACGTACGACCTCATCCCGCCCGTCTCCGCGACGTACCTGGCGGTGCGCGAGGCCATCGCCGCCCCCGTGCGGAAGGCCGGCTACGGCTACGTCGAGACCCCCGGCTTCGAGGACGTGAACCTCTTCGCCCGTGGCGTCGGCGAGTCCACCGACATCGTGACCAAGGAGATGTACGCCTTCGAGACCAAGGGCGGCGACCGCCTCGCCCTGCGCCCCGAGGGCACCGCCTCCGTGCTGCGCGCCGCCCTGGAGGCGAACCTGCACAAGCAGGGCAACCTCCCGGTCAAGCTCTGGTACTCCGGCTCGTACTACCGCTACGAGCGTCCGCAGAAGGGCCGCTACCGCCACTTCTCGCAGGTCGGCGCCGAGGCGATCGGAGCCGAGGACCCGGCCCTCGACGCCGAGCTGATCATCCTCGCCGACGAGGCCTACCGCTCGCTCGGCCTGCGGAACTTCCGCATCCTGCTGAACTCGCTCGGCGACAAGGAGTGCCGCCCGGTCTACCGCGAGGCGCTGCAGACCTTTCTGCGCGGCCTCGACCTCGACGAGGAGACCCTGCGCCGCGCCGAGATCAACCCGCTGCGCGTCCTCGACGACAAGCGCGAGGCCGTGCAGAAGCAGCTCACCGGCGCCCCGCTCCTGCGCGACTACCTGTGCGACGCCTGCAAGGCGTACCACGAGGAGGTCCGCGCCCTGATCACCGCCGCCGGCGTGGTCTTCGAGGACGACGCCAAGCTCGTCCGCGGCCTCGACTACTACACCCGGACCACCTTCGAGTTCGTCCACGACGGCCTCGGCTCCCAGTCGGCGGTCGGCGGCGGCGGCCGCTACGACGGCCTCTCGGAGATGATCGGCGGCCCCGCGCTGCCGTCCGTGGGCTGGGCCCTCGGCGTCGACCGCACGGTCCTCGCCCTGGAGGCGGAGGGCGTCGAGCTCGACATCCCCGCCGCCACCTCCGTCTTCGCCGTGGCCCTCGGCGAGGAGGCGCGCCGTCTCCTCTTCGGCAAGATCACCGAGCTGCGCCGGGCCGGGATCGCCGCCGACTTCTCCTTCGGGGGCAAGGGACTCAAGGGCGCCATGAAGGACGCCAACCGCTCCGGCGCGCGCTTCGCCGTCGTCGCCGGCGAGCGCGATCTCGCCGAGGGCGTCGTCCAGCTCAAGGACATGGAGTCCGGTGAGCAGGAGGCCGTCGCCGTGGACGCGCTCGTGGACGCGGTCCGCGCCAAGCTGGCCTGATCGCCGCTCCCGCCCGGCCGGGCCCGGACCACCACGCGGTGGTCCGGGCCCGTTCCTTATGTCCCGCGAACGGCCGAGGGCGTCCGGCCTGTTGCAGAATGGCCGTGCCCACAAGGCCGGCCGAGCGAGGGAAAAGGCGACATGACGAAGGCAACGGTGGACGGCGGCGTCCCGTCCGGCCGGGACGGCGACGGCGCGATCCGGACGTCCGGCACCATCGGGGCGAGCAGGCCCCTCGCCTGGCTGTTGGTGATCACCGGTGCGGCCGGCGTCCTCGCCGCCTGGGTGATCACCCTCGACAAGTTCAAGCTCCTTGAGGACCCGAACTTCGTCCCGGGGTGCAGCCTCAACCCGATCGTCTCCTGCGGCAACATCATGAAGAGCGAGCAGGCCTCGGTCTTCGGCTTCCCGAACCCCATGCTCGGGCTCGTCACCTACGGCATGGTCGTCGCCATCGGCGCGGCCCTCCTCGCGGGCGCCCGCTTCCGCCGCTGGTACTGGCTCGGGCTCAACGCCGGCACCCTGTTCGGCGTCGGCTTCTGCACCTGGCTGATGCAGCAGTCCCTGTACGAGATCAACTCGCTCTGCCTCTGGTGCTGCCTCGCCTGGATCGCCACCATCGTCATGTTCTGGTACGTGACCTCGCACAACGTACGCAACGGCGTCCTGCCCGCCCCCGCCGCCCTGCGCGGCTTCCTCGACGAGTTCACCTGGATCCTCCCGGTCCTGCACATCGGCATCATCGGCATGCTGGTCCTGACCCGCTGGTGGGACTTCTGGACGAGCTGACCGCCCCGGACGTGCGGTCGCCGGCCCGAGCGGCGCCGGCGGTGCCGACGGTGTGGACGGCGTTGTCGGTGCGGTGACCTAGGCTTCATGAGCGTGGAGCCCGACCTCTTTACCGCAGCCGCCGAAGAACGCCAGGAGAAGGACCCCGCCGGCAGCCCGCTGGCCGTCCGGATGCGCCCCCGCACCCTCGACGAGGTGGTGGGCCAGCGCCACCTGCTCAAGCCCGGTTCACCGCTGCGCCGCCTCGTCGGCGAGAGCGGCGGACCCGCCGGGGCCTCCTCGGTGATCCTGTGGGGCCCGCCGGGCATCGGCAAGACCACCCTGGCGTACGTGGTGTCCAAGGCCACCGACAAGCGCTTCGTGGAGCTGTCCGCGATCACCGCGGGCGTCAAGGAGGTCCGGGCCGTCATCGACGGGGCCCGCCGGGCGGTCGGCGGCTACGGCAAGGAGACCGTCCTCTTCCTGGACGAGATCCACCGCTTCTCCAAGGCCCAGCAGGACTCCCTCCTGCCGGCCGTGGAGAACCGCTGGGTCACCCTCATCGCCGCCACCACCGAGAACCCGTACTTCTCGGTGATCTCCCCGCTCCTCTCCCGCTCCCTGCTGCTCACCCTGGAGCCGCTCACCGACGAGGACCTGCGCGGTCTGCTCGCCCGGGCACTGCGCGACGAGCGGGGCCTGGGCGGCGCGGTGACCCTGGCGGAGGATGCCGAGGCCCACCTGCTGCGGGTCGCCGGCGGGGACGCCCGGCGCGCCCTGACCGCCCTGGAGGCCGCGGCGGGTGCCGCCCTCGACAAGGGGGAGCCCGAGATCACCCTCGGGACCGTGGAGGAGACCGTCGACCGGGCCGCCGTCACGTACGACCGCGACGGCGACCAGCACTACGACGTGGCGAGCGCGCTCATCAAGTCGATCCGGGGTTCCGACGTCGACGCCGCCCTGCACTACCTGGCCCGCATGATCGAGGCGGGGGAGGACCCGCGCTTCATCGCCCGGCGGCTGATGATCTCGGCGAGCGAGGACATCGGGCTCGCCGACCCGACCGCGCTCCCGCTCGCCGTGGCCGCCGCCCAGGCCGTCGCGATGATCGGCTTCCCGGAGGCGGCGCTCACCCTCGGCCACGCCACCGTCGCCCTGGCCCTCGCCCCCAAGTCCAACGCGGTGACCAACGCGATCTTCGCCGCCCGCGCCGACGTGCAGAAGGGCCTCGCCGGTCCGGTACCGCCGCACCTGCGCGACGGCCACTACAAGGGCGCCGCCAAGCTCGGCCACGCCCAGGGCTACGTGTACCCGCACGACGTGCCCGGCGCGATCGCCGCCCAGCAGTACGCCCCCGACGCGATCCACGGCAAGCGTTACTACGAGCCCACCCGCTACGGGGCCGAGGCCCGCTACGCGGACGTGGTGGAGAAGGTCCGCGAGCGCCTCAGGGGCGAGGGCGGCTGACGGGTTCCGTAGCGAGGGGGCCGCCGGGGCCGCCCCGGTGCACCGGCCCCCGCCGGAGCCGGTACACTTCTCTGGATTGCTGTGTTCCGTGCCCGGCCCCGGTCGGCACCACCAGAGCGGGACCAACAGCGGGAGTCCCGGTCCCCGGACCTGTTCTCCAGGAGCGTCGCGCACCTTCGAAGGTGTCGCGTGCCACCCACCACCTCCCGGATTTCCGGACCAGGCGGTGGGTCGTTCGCGTGCTGCACGTATGTGCCCAGACCAGGGAGCGGCTGCCCGGCAGGCCCCTCACGGGACCGGCGGGTTTCCCCGGCTGCGGATGCGACCTCCTCTAACCCTGGTGAAGCCGTATTCATACAGATAGAGAGGTTGGTTCATGCCGAACCAGTCCCGTCCCAAGGTCAAGAAGTCGCGTGCCCTCGGCATCGCGCTGACCCCGAAGGCCGTCAAGTACTTCGAGGCCCGCCCCTACCCGCCGGGCGAGCACGGCCGTGGCCGCAAGCAGAACTCGGACTACAAGGTCCGTCTGCTCGAGAAGCAGCGTCTGCGCGCCCAGTACGACATCAGCGAGCGCCAGATGGCGCGCGCCTACGACCGTGCCAAGAAGGCCGAGGGCAAGACGGGTGAGGCGCTGGTCGTCGAGCTCGAGCGTCGTCTCGACGCCCTGGTCCTGCGTTCGGGCATCGCCCGCACCATCTACCAGGCCCGCCAGATGGTCGTTCACGGCCACATCCAGGTCAACGGCCAGAAGGTCGACAAGCCGTCCTTCCGCGTCCGTCCGGACGACGTCGTGATGGTGCGCGAGCGCTCCCGCGAGAAGCCGCTGTTCCAGGTGGCCCGTGAGGGTGGCTTCGCCGCTGACGGCGAGACCCCGCGCTACCTCCAGGTCAACCTGAAGGCCCTGGCCTTCCGCCTGGACCGCGACCCGAACCGCAAGGAGATCCCGGTCATCTGCGACGAGCAGCTGGTCGTCGAGTACTACGCCCGCTGATCCGGGGCACCTCCCGGCGGTAGCCGGGGGAGTCGTACCACCCTCGCGGTGTTCAGCCCGCCGCTTCCCCGCCCTTTCCGGTGGGGGAGCCGGCGGGCTTCCGCGTTCCCGGGACCCCCGAGGGGCGCGTCGTGCGGAACGGCCGCGGAGCCCCCGTCCCGTCCGCGGCCGGGCCGCCGCGGAAGGCGAGAGCCCGCTCCACCGCCGCGTCGAGCGACAGCGCCCTGCCCTCCCGCAGCGCCGCCTCGTACCGCTCGGCGCCCAGCTCCTCGGCCGCCCGGCGCGCGCACAGCTCCCGCGGCCCGTCGAAGGACGCCGAGCCGAACAGCCTGATCCCCACCGTGTCCCACACCGGCACCGCCGAACCCTGCAGCACGGCCGCCTCGGCCGGATCGCCCTCGCCGACCGTGACCAGCGCCAGCAGTTCGATCCCCAGGACCAGCCCCACCAGGTCGTGGAAGGCATGGTTGATCGTCACGCACTCGCGCAGCAGCTCCCGCGCCTCCGCGAGCTCCCCACGGGTCCACGCCGAGAAGGCCAGCACGTACAGCGCGTAGGCCCGGGTCCAGCGCTCGCCGCGCTCCTCGCAGACCTCCCGCACCTCCCGGCAGATCGCCGCCGCGCCCTCCAGATCGCCCTGGAACGCCCGCGCCATCGCGAGTTCCACCCGGCCCATCAGCACGTTGCTGTTGAGTTCGCCCAGTTCCCGGTATGTCTCCAGGGCCCGCCCGATCAGCTCCTCGGCCCGGGGCATGTCGTCCGAGAGCAGTGCCAGGCAGCCCATCCGGTGCGTCGCGTACGCCTCCGCCAGCAGGTTTCCCGCGTCCCGCGCGCGCTCGCGGCAGGAGTGGAGCGCCGCCACGGCCGCCGTGCCGTCGCCCTGGAGGACGGACACGTAGCCCAGCACCCACAGCGCCTTGAGCCGGGCGTCCTCGTACCCGGATTCCAGGGCCAGCGCCCGCTCCAGCCAGTGACGGCCCTCCGAGAGCCGCCCGCAGCCCACCCACGCGAACCAGAGCGTCCCCGCCAGGTGCTGGGCCAGGTGCGCGTCCTCCGGCTGCTCCAGGCACAGGTCGAGCGCGGCCCGCAGGTTGGGCAGTGCCGCGTCCGTCCGGGCGGCCACCTCCGCCTGGCGCGGGCTGAACCACTCCAGCTCGCACCAGGTGGCGAGGCCCATGTACCAGTCACGGTGCCGCCGCCGCATCCGCTCGGTGTCGCCGAGCGCCGCCAGCCACTCGGCCCCGTACGCGGCGACCGTGTCCAGCATCCGGTAGCCCGGCCCGGCCGGGGTGTCCTCCCGCGCCACCAGCGACTGGGCCAGCAGGCCGCCGAGCAGATCGAGGATCCGGTCCTGCGGCAGCTCCGGGCCGCCGCACACGTACTCCACCGCCTCCAGGTCGAACGGCCCGGCGAACACCGAGAGCCGCGCCCACAGCAGCCGCTCCTCGGGTGTGCACAGTTCGTGGCTCCAGCCGATGGCGGTGCGCAGCGTCTGATGGCGGGGCAGGACACCCCGCCCGCCGTCCGTGAGCAGCCGGAACCGGTCGTCGAGGCGGTGCAGCATCTGGTCGACCGAGAGCAGGGGGAGCCGGCTCGCCGCCAGCTCCAGGGCGAGCGGGATCCCGTCCAGGCGACGGCACAGCTCCCGTACCCCGGGATCCACGGCCCACCGGTCCGCCGCCCCGGACCCCGCCGGATCCGGCCGCGGCCCCGGCACGGCGGGCGGGCCGGTACGGACCGCCGGGCCGGGAGCCGGCGCGCCCGCCTCCGCCGCCCGCTCGGCGAGCAGCGCGACCGCGTCCGCCTCGTCCATCGGCGCCAGGGTGAACACCGCCTCGCCCGCCACCCGCAGCGCCCGCCGGCCGGTCGCCAGGACCGTGAGCCCCGGCGCGTGCCCGAGGAGCTCCCGAAGCAGCGGGGCGCAGCTCTCCACCAGGTGCTCGAAGCCGTCCACGACCAGCAGCAGCCGGGACCCCGCCAGGTGCTCGGCCAGCACCTCGCGCGGGGCCCGGGGCGTGTGGTCGGTCAGGCCGAGGGCCTCCACGAGGGCGTGCGCCACGAGCTCCGGGTCCCGCAGCGGGGCCAGTTCCGCGAGCCGTACGCCGTCGCCGTAGCGTTTCTGCGTGGCCGCGGCGACCCGCAGCGCGAGCCGGGACTTGCCGACCCCGCCCACGCCCACCACCGTGACCAGCCGCGATTCCTCCAGGAGCGCCTCCAGTGCGCTCCGCTCGGCGGCCCGTCCGACGAACCGGTTCAGCTCCGCCGGGAGATTGCTCCGTCGCATGGGACACGGAGCGTACTCACCCACGCGCGCTCCGTACAACCGCCCCCCCCGTGACCGGGCCCGCGGGCGGTAATGCGGTACGGCACAACAGCCCGGGCGCGATAGGGTCGGAGAACGACTTTTCGCAAGGCCAACGACAGCAGAGAGCGGTGCGGCGTGACCGGTGGAGAGGTTGCCGGGATCCTGGTGGCCGTGTTCTGGGCGATCCTCGTCTCCTTCCTCGCCGTGGTACTGGTGAGGCTGGCGCAGACGCTCAGGGCGACCACCAAGCTCGTGGCGGACGTGACGGAGCAGGCGGTTCCCCTGCTCGCCGACGCCTCGGCGACCGTGCGGTCCGCGCAGACCCAGCTCGACCGGGTCGACGCCATCGCCTCGGACGTCCAGGAGGTCACCTCCAACGCCTCCGCGCTCTCCTCCACCGTCGCCTCCACCTTCGGCGGCCCGCTCGTCAAGGTGGCCGCCTTCGGCTACGGCGTGCGCAAGGCCCTCGGCCGGGAGCGCGGCGGCCGCGAGGAAGCACCGCGGGCCACCACGCGACGCACCGTGATCGTCGGCCGTACCGTGCCCCTGGCACGCCGCAGGAAGCAGAAGGGCTGAGCCGCGATGTTCCGCCGCACGTTCTGGTTCACGGCCGGCGCAGCCGCCGGCGTCTGGGCCACCACCAAGGTCAACCGCAAGCTCCGGCAGCTGACGCCCGAGAGCCTCGCCGCCCAGGCCGCGGACAAGGCGATCGAGACCGGCCACCGGCTCAAGGAGTTCGCCCTCGACGTACGGGCCGGCATGGTCCAGCGCGAGGCGGAGCTGGGCGAGGCGCTCGGCCTGGGCGCGCCGCCGCCCGAGGATGGGGAGCTGCCGGAGGGGCGCCGCCGGGCCGCCCTGGGCGCGACCCGGCCCCCGCACACCACGTACACGCATCCCGTATTGCCCACGCATTCGAACAACCGGAATGAGGACCACTGATGGAGTCGGCTGAAATCCGCCGCCGCTGGCTGAGCTTCTTCGAGGAGCGCGGGCACACCGTCGTCCCTTCGGCGTCGCTCATCGCGGACGACCCGACTCTGCTGCTCGTCCCCGCCGGCATGGTGCCCTTCAAGCCCTACTTCCTGGGCGAGGTCAAGCCGCCCTTCTCGCGCGCCTCCAGCGTGCAGAAGTGCGTGCGCACGCCGGACATCGAGGAGGTCGGGAAGACCACCCGGCACGGCACCTTCTTCCAGATGTGCGGAAACTTCTCCTTCGGCGACTACTTCAAGGAAGGCGCCATCAAGCTCGCCTGGGAGCTGCTGACCACCCCGGTCGAGCACGGCGGCTACGGCCTGGAGCCGGAGAAGCTCTGGATCACCGTCTACCAGGAGGACGACGAGGCCGAGCAGATCTGGCGCGACGTCATCGGCGTCCCGGCCGAGCGCATCCAGCGCCTCGGCAAGAAGGACAACTACTGGTCGATGGGCGTCCCCGGCCCCTGCGGCCCCTGTTCCGAGATCAACTACGACCGCGGCCCGGAGTTCGGCGCCGAGGGCGGCCCCGCCGTCAACGACGAGCGGTACGTGGAGATCTGGAACCTCGTCTTCATGCAGTACGAGCGCGGCGAGGGCTCCGGCAAGGACGACTTCCCGATCCTCGGCGAGCTGCCGTCGAAGAACATCGACACCGGCCTCGGCCTGGAGCGCCTGGCGATGATCCTCCAGGGCGTCCAGAACATGTACGAGACGGACACGCTCAAGGTCGTCATCGACAAGGCCACCGAGCTCACCGGCGTCGCCTACGGCAAGGCCCACGACAGTGACGTCTCGCTGCGCGTGGTCGCCGACCACATGCGCACCTCCGTCATGCTCATCGGCGACGGCGTCACCCCCGGCAACGAGGGCCGCGGCTACGTGCTGCGCCGCATCATGCGCCGCGCCATCCGCAACATGCGCCTGCTCGGCGCCACCGGCCCGGTGGTGCAGGAGCTCGTCGACACCGTGATCACCACGATGGGCGAGCAGTACCCGGAGCTGGTCACCGACCGCAAGCGCATCGAGACCGTCGCCCTCGCCGAGGAGGCCGCCTTCCTCAAGGCCCTCAAGGGCGGCACCAACATCCTCGACACCGCCGTCACCGAGACCAAGGCCGCCGGCGGCACCGTCCTCTCCGGCGACAAGGCGTTCCTGCTCCACGACACCTGGGGCTTCCCGATCGACCTCACCCTGGAGATGGCCGCCGAGCAGGGCCTGTCCGTGGACGAGGACGGCTTCCGCCGCCTGATGAAGGAGCAGCGGGAGCGCGCCAAGGCCGACGCCCAGGCCAAGAAGACCGGCCACGCCGACCTGACCTCGTACCGCGAGATCGCCGACACGGCCGGCGCCACCGAGTTCACCGGCTACACCAACACCGAGGGCGAGACCACCGTCGTCGGCCTGCTGGTCAACGGCGTCCCGTCCCCGGCCGCCTCCGAGGGCGACGAGGTCGAGGTCGTCCTCGACCGCACCCCGTTCTACGCCGAGGGCGGCGGCCAGATCGCCGACCAGGGCCGCATCAAGCTGCACTCCGGCGCCGTCATCGAGGTCCGCGACGTGCAGCAGCCGGTTCCGGGCGTCTCGGTCCACAAGGGGTCGGTCCAGGTCGGCGAGGTGACCGTCGGCGCCACCGCCTACGCCGCCATCGACGTGCGCCGCCGCAGGGCCATCGCCCGCGCCCACTCGGCCACCCACCTCACCCACCAGGCCCTGCGCGACGCCCTCGGCCCGACGGCCGCCCAGGCCGGCTCCGAGAACCAGCCCGGCCGCTTCCGCTTCGACTTCGGCTCGCCGAACGCCGTTCCGGGCACGGTCCTCATGGACGTCGAGCAGAAGATCAACGAGGTGCTCGCCCGCGAGCTGGACGTGCACGCCGAGGTCATGCCGATCGACGAGGCCAAGCGCCAGGGCGCCATCGCCGAGTTCGGCGAGAAGTACGGCGAGAAGGTCCGCGTCGTCACCATCGGGGACTTCTCCAAGGAGCTGTGCGGCGGCACGCACGTCCACAACACCGCCCAGCTGGGTCTGGTGAAGCTCCTCGGCGAGTCCTCCATCGGCTCCGGCGTGCGCCGCATCGAGGCCCTCGTCGGCGTCGACGCGTACAACTTCCTCGCCAGGGAGCACACGGTCGTCGCCCAGCTCCAGGAGCTGGTCAAGGGCCGCCCGGAGGAGCTGCCGGAGAAGATCTCCACCATGCTCGGCAAGCTGAAGGACGCCGAGAAGGAGATCGAGAAGTTCCGCGCGGAGAAGGTCCTCCAGGCCGCCGCCGGCCTGGTCGAGTCCGCCAAGGACATCCGGGGCGTCGCCCTGGTCACCGGCCAGGTGCCGGACGGCACCGGCGCCGACGACCTGCGCAAGCTGGTCCTGGACGTCCGCGGCCGCATCTCCTCCGACCGTCCGGCCGTCGTGGCCCTCTTCACCACGGCGAACGGCAAGCCGCTCACGGTCATCGCCACCAACGAGGCCGCCCGCGAGCGCGGTCTCAAGGCCGGCGAGCTGGTCCGCACGGCCGCCAAGACCCTCGGCGGCGGTGGCGGCGGCAAGCCGGACGTCGCCCAGGGCGGCGGCCAGAACCCGGAGGCCGTCGGCGAGGCCATCGCCGCCGTCGAGCGCCTCGTGGTGGAAACGGCCTGATGCGACGAGGACGACGACTCGCCGTCGACGTCGGGGACGCCCGGATCGGGGTCGCCTCGTGCGACCCCGACGGGGTCCTGGCCACGCCGGTGGAGACCGTGCCGGGACGTGACGTCCCGGCCGCCCACCGGCGGCTCCGCCAGATCGTCGAGGAGTACGAACCGATCGAGGTCGTCGTGGGCCTGCCCCGCTCGCTCAGCGGGCGGGAGGGCCCGGCCGCGACCAAGGTCCGTGCCTTCGCCCGCGAGATGGCCAAGGGCATCGCCCCGGTCCCGGTCCGGCTGGTGGACGAGCGGATGACGACGGTGAGCGCGACCCACGGGCTGCGCGCCTCCGGGGTGAAGGCGAAGAAGGGGCGGTCGGTCATCGACCAGGCCGCCGCTGTGATCATCCTGCAGAACGCTCTTGAGTCCGAACGGGTATCAGGTAATCCGCCCGGTGAGGGCGTCGAAGTGGTCATCTGATCGCGATACGGTAACGTTCCGCGCGATGCGGCGGTGTTCGAACATCTGCCGTACTACGGAGAGGCGGATCGTCCGGAAGCCTCGCGGCTGTTTTGGGGATCGATGACTGAGTATGGCCGGAGCCCCGGCTCCGAACCGTGGCACCCCACGGACCCCTTGTACGGGGACCAGGGGTGGGAGGGCCAGCAGCAGTACCACCCGCACCCGCAGCAGGCGACGCAGTACGGCCACGGGGAGCAGGGTTACCCGCAGCAGGGGTACCAGGACCCGTACGCGCAGCCGGACGGTGGGCAGGGCTACGCGCCCGACCCGTACCAGCAGCAACAGCAACAGCACCAGCCGGTGGACCAGCAGCAGTCCCACGCGCACCAGCAGCATCAGGAACAACAGCAGCACCAGAACCAGCAGGCGCAGCACGAGCAGTACGCGCAGCAGGGCTACGGCGACCAGCGGCAGTACGAGCAGCCGGGGTACCCGGGCGGCGGTTACGACACGCCCGGGAACCCCGGACACCAGTACGACGCCACCTGGGAGACCGGTCAGGCGGCCATGCCGTACACCGCGCCCCCGGCCGATCCGTACGGCGGCCAGGACCCCGACCTCTACGGAACTCCCGACGCCTACCCGCCCCCGCAGCCCCCCGGCCGGCGGCAGGAACCGCCGTCGCGGGACCGCGACTGGGAGGCGGAGGAGGATCCTCACCCCGAGCCGGAGGAGGAACGTCACCCCTTCTTCACCGGCGAGGACGACGACCCCGACGAGGCCCGCGCGACCGAATCCGCGGGCCGTGGCGGCCGCGGCTCGCGCGGCGACGACCGCGAGCGCCGCAACAAGGCCAAGAAGCGCAAGGGCAAGAACGGCTTCGCCTGCCTGGTCGTCGCGGCGGTCCTCGTCGGCGGCGTCGGCGGCATCGGCTACTTCGGCTACCAGTTCTGGCAGGGCCAGTTCGGCGAGGCCCCCGACTACGCGGGCGCCGGCACCGGCGAGGTGCAGGTCGAGATCCCCAAGGGCGCTCTCGGCTACGACATCGGCAACATCCTGAAGAAGGCCGGTGTGGTCAAGAGCGTCGACGCCTTCGTGGCGGCGCAGCAGAGGGACCCGAACGGCCGCTCCATCCAGGATGGCGTCTACACCCTGAAGAAGGAGATGTCCGCCGACAGCGCGGTCAAGCTGCTGCTCAGCCCGGCCAGCCAGGCCAACCTGATCATCCCCGAGGGCAAGCGCAATGCCTGGGTGTACGAGCGGCTGGACCAGCGCCTCAAACTCGAACCCGGCACCACCCGGGAGATCGCCCTCACCAAGGCGGACTCGCTGGGCCTGCCCGACTGGGCCAAGGGGCACCAGAACGTCAAGGACCCCCTGGAAGGCTTCCTCTTCCCGGCCAGCTACCCGGTCGCCAAGAGCAGCAAGCCCGAGGACGCGCTCCGCAAGATGGTGAGCCGCGCCAACCAGGAGTACGCCAAGCTCGACCTGGAGACGAAGTCCCGGGAGCTCGGCATGAAGAGTCCGTGGGACCTGGTGACCGTCGCGAGCCTCGTGCAGGCTGAGGGCAAGACGCACGACGACTTCCGCAAGATGGCCGAGGTCGTCTACAACCGTCTCCAGCCCGACAACCGGGAGACCTACCAGCTCCTCCAGTTCGACTCCACGCTGAACTACCTCAAGGGCCAGTCCGAGATCAAGATCTCGGAGAAGGAAGCCAACACCAACACCGACCCGTACAACACCTACAAGCACAAGGGCCTGCCGCCCGGCCCCATCGGCAACCCGGGCAACGAGGCACTCGCCGCCATGCTCGACCCCACGAAGGACGGCTGGATCTACTTCGTGGCCACGGACGGCATGAACAAGACCGAGTTCGCCAAGACGCACGCCGAGTTCCTGATCCTGAAGGACAAGTTCAATGCCAGCACGAACCAGTGAGACGCGCCGCCGCGCGGCCGTCCTCGGTTCGCCGATCGCCCACTCGCTCTCCCCGGTCCTCCACCGGGCCGCGTACGAGACGCTCGGCCTGGACGACTGGTCCTACGACCGCTTCGAGGTCGACGAGGCGGCGCTGCCCGGCTTCGTCACCGAGCTCGACGACACCTGGGCCGGCCTGTCGCTGACCATGCCGCTGAAGCGGGCGATCATCCCGCTCCTCGACGGGATCAGCGACACGGCGGCCTCCGTGGAGGCGGTCAACACGGTGGTGTTCCGCGCGGACGGGCGCCGGGTCGGTGACAACACCGACATCCCCGGCATGATCGCCGCCCTGCGCGAGCGGGGCGTCGAGAAGGTGGAGTCGGCGGCCGTCCTCGGCGCCGGCGCCACCGCCTCCTCCGCCCTCGCCGCGCTGGCCCGCGTCTGCGCGGGCCCGGTCACGGCCTACGTACGGAGCGAGGCCCGCGCCGAGGAGATGCGCGGCTGGGGCGAGCGGCTCGGCGTGGAGGTCCGTACCGCCGGCTGGGACCGGGCGGCCGAGGCCTTCGCCGCGCCGCTGGTCGTCGCGACCACCCCGGCCGGCACCACGAACGCCCTCGCCGCCGACGTCCCCGGCCGGGTCGGCACCCTCTTCGACGTCCTGTACGACCCGTGGCCGACACCACTGGCCGCCGCCTGGTCCGAGCGCGGCGGCAAGGTGGTCGGCGGCCTCGACCTCCTGGTCCACCAGGCGGTCCTCCAGGTCGAACAGATGACGGGCGTCCCGCGCGCGCCGCTCGCGGCGATGCGCGCGGCGGGGGAGCGGGCACTGGCCGCCCGCTGAGTCGTCCCGGGCGGGGACCGGGACGACTCACGGGGAAACGGCGAACGCAGAGAGACACGAGAGACACGGGGGACATGGGCGGGGACCTGACGCTGGCGTCGAAATGGGACGTCGGCCTCGATCTGGCGCGTTTTCTGTACGTGGGATTCTTCAGCGACGTCCCGGCCTGGGCGCGCTGGACCGTCGTCGTCCTGGGCTGCGGCGCCCTCGGCTACGGGGCCGTGCGGTCCCGCAGGGCCCGTACCGAGGACGCCGGACGTCCCGACGACGGCACCTCCGGCGCCCCGTAGGGCGAGACGCGCGTCCGACAGCTGGACCGGGGACAAGGGGGACGCCCCGGACGTGGGAGGATCTGGGGTGGCGGGCCCGGGCCGCGCACCCGGCCGCGCCGTCGCAGTGCCCAGGCGCGAGCATGAGGAGCATCGTTGAGCAGGTTGCGTTGGCTGACCGCTGGGGAGTCCCACGGACCCGCGCTGGTCGCGACCCTTGAGGGTCTTCCCGCCGGTGTCCCGGTCACCACTGAGCTGGTGGCCGACCACCTCGCGCGGCGGCGCCTCGGGTACGGGCGCGGCGCCCGGATGAAGTTCGAGCAGGACGAGATCACCTTCCTCGGCGGTGTACGGCACGGCCTCTCCCTCGGCTCCCCGATCGCCGTCATGGTCGGCAACACCGAGTGGCCCAAGTGGGAGAAGGTCATGTCGGCCGACCCGGTCGACCCCTCGGAACTCAAGGAGACCGGCCGCAACGCGCCGCTCACCCGTCCCCGCCCCGGCCACGCCGACCTCGCCGGCATGCAGAAGTACGGCTTCGACGAGGCCCGGCCGATCCTGGAGCGCGCCAGTGCCCGGGAGACCGCCGCCCGCGTCGCCCTCGGCGCCGTCGCCCGCTCCTTCCTCAAGGAGGCCGCGGGCATCGAGATCGTCAGCCACGTCGTGGAGCTGGCCGCCGCCAAGGCCCCGTACGGCGTGTACCCGACCCCCGCCGACGTCGAGAAGCTCGACGCCGACCCGGTCCGCTGCCTCGACGCCGACGCGAGCAAGGCGATGGTCGCGGAGATCGACCAGGCCCACAAGGACGGCGACACCCTCGGCGGCGTCGTCGAGGTCCTGGCCTACGGCGTGCCCGTCGGCCTCGGCTCGCACGTCCACTGGGACCGCCGCCTCGACGCCCGGCTCGCCGCCGCGCTCATGGGCATCCAGGCCATCAAGGGCGTCGAGGTCGGCGACGGCTTCGACCTCGCCCGCGTGCCCGGCTCGAAGGCCCACGACGAGATCGTGAAGACCGACGAGGGCATCCGGCGCACCTCCGGCCGCTCCGGCGGCACCGAGGGCGGCCTGACCACCGGCGAGCTGCTGCGCGTGCGCGCCGCGATGAAGCCCATCGCGACCGTCCCCCGCGCCCTCGCCACCGTCGACGTCGCCACCGGCGAGGCCGCGGCCGCCCACCACCAGCGCTCCGACGTCTGCGCCGTCCCGGCCGCGGGCATCGTCGCCGAGGCCATGGTCGCCCTGGTCCTCGCCGACGCCGTGCTGGAGAAGTTCGGCGGCGACTCGGTCCCCGAGACCCGCCGCAACGTCCGGTCGTACCTCGACCACCTGCACATCCGGTGACCGGCGGGCCGCTGGTCGTCCTCGTCGGGCCGATGGGCTCCGGCAAGTCCACGGTGGGCGCGCTCCTCGCCGAACGGCTCGGCGCGCCCTACCGGGACACCGACGCCGACATCGTCGCCGCCGAGGGCCGGGAGATCTCCGACATCTTCGTCGAGGACGGCGAGGAACACTTCCGCGCCCTTGAGCGGGCCGCCGTCGCCGCGGCGCTCGCCGAGCACCAGGGCGTCCTCGCCCTCGGCGGCGGCGCGGTCCTCGACGCCGGGACCCGCGCCCTGCTGGCCGGGCTGCCCGTCGCGTACCTCTCCATGGACGTCGAGGAGGCCGTACGCCGGGTGGGGCTGAACACCGCCCGGCCGCTGCTCGCCGTCAACCCGCGCCGCCAGTGGCGCGAGCTGATGGAGGCCCGCCGTCACCTGTACACCGAAGTCGCCCGGGTCGTCGTCGCCACCGACGAGCGGACCCCCGAGGAGGTCGCGGACGCGGTCCTCTCGGCACTGGAACTGAAGAAGGACGCATGACCACGGAGCAGGACGTCACCCGCATCCACGTCGGGGGCAGCGCGGGCACCGACCCGTACGAGGTGCTGGTCGGCCGGCAGCTGCTCGGCGAGCTCCCCACCCTCATCGGGGACAGGGCCAAGCGGGTCGCCGTGATCCACCCGGAGGCCCTGGCCGAGACCGGCGAAGCGCTCCGCCAGGACCTCGCCGACCAGGGCTACGAGGCCGTCGCCATCCAGGTGCCCAACGCCGAGGAGGCGAAGACCGCCGAGGTCGCCGCCTACTGCTGGAAGGCCCTCGGCCAGACCGGTTTCACCCGCACCGACGTCATCGTGGGCGTCGGCGGGGGCGCCACCACCGACCTCGCCGGCTTCGTCGCCGCGACCTGGCTGCGGGGCGTGCGCTGGGTCGCCGTACCGACCACGGTCCTCGCCATGGTCGACGCGGCCGTCGGCGGCAAGACCGGCATCAACACCGCCGAGGGCAAGAACCTCGTCGGCGCCTTCCACCCGCCGGCCGGCGTGCTGTGCGACCTGGCCGCCCTCGACTCGCTGCCGGTCCACGACTACGTCAGCGGTCTCGCCGAGATCATCAAGGCCGGTTTCATCGCCGACCCGGTGATCCTGGACCTGATCGAGCAGGACCCGCAGGCGGCCCGGACCCCCGCCGGACCGCACACCGCCGAGCTGATCGTCCGCTCCGTCAAGGTCAAGGCGGAGGTCGTCTCCGGCGACCTCAAGGAGTCCGGCCGCCGCGAGATCCTCAACTACGGCCACACCCTCGCCCACGCCATCGAGAAGAACGAGCGGTACAAGTGGCGCCACGGCGCCGCCGTCTCCGTCGGCATGGTCTTCGCCGCCGAGCTCGGCCGGCTCGCCGGCCGCCTCGACGACGCCACCGCCGACCGGCACCGCAGCGTCCTGGAGTCCGTGGGCCTGCCGCTCACCTACCGGGGCGACCAGTGGCCCAAGCTCCTGGAGACCATGAAGGTGGACAAGAAATCCCGCGGCGACCTGCTGCGCTTCATCGTGCTCGACGGGCTCGGCAAGCCGGCCGTCCTCGAAGGCCCCGACCCGGCCGTCCTCGTCGCGGCGTACGGCGAGGTGTCCGCGTGAGCGAGCCGGGACGCCGGCGCGTCCTCGTCCTGAACGGCCCGAACCTGGGCCGGCTCGGCTCCCGTGAGCCGGACATCTACGGCGCCACCTCCTACAAGGGGCTGGTCGAGTCCTGCCGGAACCTCGGCGCGGAGCTGGGCTTCGACGTCGAGGTCCGCGAGACGAACGACGAGGGCGAGATGATCCGCTGGCTCCACGAGGCGGCGGACGGCACGATCCCGGTCATCCTCAACCCGGGGGCGTTCACCCACTACTCGTACGGGATGCGCGACGCCGCCGCCCAGCGCACCGCGCCGCTGATCGAGGTCCACATCTCCAACCCGTACGCCCGTGAGGAGTTCCGCCACACCTCGGTCGTCGCCGCCGTGGCCACCGGCACGGTCGCGGGCTTCGGCATCGGCTCCTACCGGCTCGCACTGCGGGCCCTCGCCGAGGAACTGTCCGCCTGAGGGATTGAGGGGCCGGGTCCGGGCAAGGGGGTGGGGGCGAGGGCCCGCCCGTCGGGACCGGTGACGCGCGGGCCGGGGGTCGTCCCGGCCGGGCGCGCGGGACCGCCGTGCCCGGCGAGGCGCTCGCGGGGCGCCCGGTGCGGAGCCGGGCACTCCCGGCGGAGCCCGGCCGTTCCCCTCGCGGGGGGCCGGGGCGGTAACGTTCCGCCGTCCCCGCACACGCCGGGACACCGGAAACAGCAGTCGTACGGGACGGAGTGCCACCGGATGCAGCACGCAGTGGGGGGCCCGCTGCCACCGCCGGAGCGGTCGGGCCGGGCACCCGACCCCGTGAACGGACCCGGCGGGTCCCAGGACGGCCGACCTCCCGTCCCGCCGCCCCCTCCTTCCGCGCCCGCGCGGCCCGGCTCCCGCCTCGGCGTGCACCGCGCCGTCCAGGCCGGCGCCCCCGGGGCGCCCCACCCCGCCGCACCGCCGGCGCCTCCGGGCGCACCGGCCTGGGGCGCCCCCGGAGCCGTACCGCAGCACCCGGCCGCGCCTCCCTCCGCGCCGCCGCACCGCGCCGAACCCACCGGTCACGTCCCGCTGCCGCCCGTCGCGCCCCTCGCGCCGGCCGCCGAGCACGCGGCCGGCACGGGCACCGCGACCCTCGCCGTCCTGCTGATCGGCCCGGCGGGCGCGGGCAAGACGACGGTGGCCCGCCACTGGGCCCAGCGGCGGCGGGTGCCGACCGCGCACATCAGCCTGGACGACGTCCGCGAATGGGTCTGCTCCGGATTCGCCGACCCGCAGTCCGGGTGGAACGAGAACTCCGAGGCGCAGTACCGGCTCGCCCGCCGCACCTGCGGTTTCGCCGCCCGGAACTTCCTCGCCAACGGCATCTCCTGCATCCTCGACGACGCCGTCTTCCCCGACCGCCCCGTCGTCGGCCTCGGCGGCTGGAAGCGGCACGTCGGGCCCGGCCTGCTGCCCGTGGTCCTGCTGCCCGGCCTGGAGATCGTCCTGGAGCGCAACGCCGAGCGCAGCGGCAACCGGCGCCTCTCGGACGAGGAGGTCGCCGCCATCCACGGCCGGATGGCCGGCTGGTACGGCTCGGGCCTGCCGATCATCGACAACTCCACGTACGACGTGGAGACCACGGCCCGCGTCCTCGACGAGGTCCTCGCCCGCGCGATAGCGAGCCCGCCCGCCTGGTGATCGGCGTCCGCCCCGGGCCCGCGCCCGGGGCGGCCCCCCGTCCCGCCCCGGTCGGCCGCGCTGAACAGGCCGGAGCGCGCCGGGGCTCGTAGGCTCGAAAACATGTCAGAGGTGTATGCGGACCGCCGTGTACGGCTGCGCGACCGGAGCGCGGCCGCGGGCAGCCCGGCGGCCCTGGTCTCCCGCCCCGCCAACGTCCGCTATCTCGCGGGCGCCGCACCCCCCGGAGCCGTGCTCCTCGTCGGGCCCGAGCCCGGCACGGACGTCCTGCTGCGCCCCACCGCGCCCGGCGCGGAACCGGCCGACGGGCGCCTCGACGAACTCCTGCGCCAGCAGATCCTCCCCACCGGCGGCGGCGACCCGGCGGTCCTCGCCGTGGACCTCGCCCGGCGGTCCGGTGCCGACGCGCTCGCCGTCGAGGAGCACGACCTCACCGTCGCCCGCCACCGGGCGATGGGCTACGTCACCCCGGGGCTGCCGCTGACCGACCTCGCCTGCGCGGTCGAACAGCTCAGGGTCGTCAAGGACGAGGACGAGATCGCCTGCCTCAGGATCGCCGCCGAGATCGCCGACCAGGCCCTCGGCGAACTCCTCGAATCGATCCTGGTCGGCAGGACCGAGCGCCATCTCGCCCTGGAGCTGGAGCGGCGGCTCGTCGACCACGGCGCCGACGGGGTCGCCTTCCCCACCTCCGTCGCCACGGGCCCGCACTCCGGCCGCCGGGGCCACCGGCCCACCGACCGGCGCGTCGAGGAGGGCGACTTCCTCTCCGTCTGCCTCGGCGCCGACTACCGCGGCTACCGCTGCGAGATCGGCCGCACCTTCGTCATCGGGACCACCCCCGCGGACTGGCAGATCGAGCTGTACGAGCTCGTCTTCGCCGCTCAGCGGGCGGGCCGGGAGTCCCTCGCCCCCGGCGCCGGATACCGTGACGTGGACCGTGCCGCCCGGCAGATCCTGGACGCGGCGGGCCACGCCGAGACCGCCGTTCCCCTCACCGGGCACGGTGTGGGGCTCGAAATCGACGAGGACCCGCAATTGTCCCCGTCGGCCATGGGTAAACTGGACGCTTGTGTGCCGGTCACCGTCGAACCGGGGGTCCACCTCCCGGGCCGGGGCGGAGTCCGGATCGATGACACGCTCGTCGTGCGCCAGGAGGCGGACGGCGGACCCGAGCTACTCACCATCACGACCAAGGAGCTGCTCGCGCTCTAGGGCGCGTACGCCTCCGGGGTCCACGTCAGTCCAGGAGATTCCGCAACCGTGGCTTCCACGAACGACCTCAAGAACGGCATGGTGCTCAAGCTCGAAGGCGGCCAGCTCTGGTCCGTCGTCGAGTTCCAGCACGTCAAGCCCGGCAAGGGCCCGGCCTTCGTGCGCACCAAGCTCAAGAACGTGCTGTCCGGCAAGGTCGTCGACAAGACCTTCAACGCGGGCGTGAAGGTCGACACGGCCACCATCGACCGCCGCGAGATGCAGTTCTCCTACATGGACGGCGAGTACTTCGTCTTCATGGACATGGAGACCTACGACCAGCTGATGGTCGACCGCAAGGCCGTCGGCGACGCCGCCAACTTCCTCATCGAGGGCTTCACCGCCCAGGTCGCGCAGCACGAGGGCGAGGTGCTCTACGTCGAGCTGCCGGCCGCGGTCGAGCTGACCGTCGCCGAGACCGAGCCGGGCGTCCAGGGCGACCGCTCCACCGGTGGCACCAAGCCCGCCACCCTGGAGACCGGTCACCAGATCCAGGTGCCCCTCTTCATCACCACCGGTGAGAAGATCAAGGTCGACACCCGCACCAGCGACTACCTCGGCCGGGTGAACAGCTAACCGTGGCCGCCCGGAGCAAGGCCCGCAGGCGGGCCTTCCAGATCCTGTTCGAGGCCGACCAGCGCGGCGCCTCCGTGCACGAGGTCCTCGCGGACCAGGTCCGGCACCACCGGGCCGACGACCGCCAGCCGCCGGTGAACGACTTCACCATGCAGCTGGTCGAGGGCTATGCCCAGCACATCGACCGGATCGACGACCTGATCGCGACCTACGCGGTGGACTGGGACCTCGACCGGATGCCGGTCGCCGACCGGAACATCGTGCGCCTCGGCGCGTACGAGCTCCTCTGGGAGGACGGCACGCCGGACGCGGTCGCGATCGACGAGGCGGTGCAGCTCGCCAAGGAGTTCTCCACGGACGAGTCGCCGACCTTCGTCAACGGTCTCCTCGCGCGTTTCAAGGACCTGAAGCCGCGCCTGCGCCGGGACGAGGCCTAGGGACCCCCCGGGACTCCGTCCGCCGTCACGCCACGCGAAGGGGCCCGCAGCATCCTGTGCTGCGGGCCCCTTCGCGTACCACCGTCGGGGTGAGACGGCGGGAACGCGCGGACGAAAAGCGCCGGGCCCGTGGACGTCGGTCGACGTCCACGGGCCCGGCGGCACGTTTCTGCTGGACGGCCGCGGCCTCGCCGCGGTCAGTTGTCCTCGTGGGCGACCGCGCGGCGCGCGTCCGCGTCCAGCACGCCCCAGCTGATCAGCTGGTCGGTGAGGACCGAGGGGGACTGGTCGTAGATGACGGCCAGGGTGCGCAGGTCGTCCTGGCGGATCGACAGCACCTTGCCGTTGTAGTCGCCGCGCTGCGACTGGATCGTCGCCGCGTAACGCTGGAGCGGGCCGGCCTTCTCCGCGGGGACGTGCGCGAGCCGCTCCAGGTCCAGGACCAGCTTCGGCGGGGGCTCGGCGGCACCGCCGGGGGTCGTGCCCGGCAGCAGCTCCTGCACCGGAACCCCGTAGAAGTCCGCCAGCTCCGCCAGACGCTGCACGGTCACCGCGCGGTCGCCACGCTCGTAGGAGCCGACCACCACGGCCTTCCAGCGGCCCTGGGACTTCTCCTCCACCCCGTGGAGCGAAAGACCCTGCTGGGTGCGGATGGCGCGGAGTTTGGCCCCGAGCTGCTTTGCGTATTCGCTGGACATAACGCTCCCGGACGCTGTGACGACATGCGGCTGCGCCGCGCGGCTGGTAACTCACTGTGAGGTTACGCAGCGTTACTCTTTCCCGTCAAGCCGAATGGTCCGTACCGCCCCCCTGCGAGCGACGGCGCCCGGTGTGGCGCAGGGGGTGTGGGCGGGGGGACCGTTCGCCCCTGGTAGAGTGGACGGCGCAATTCCGACGTCCTTTAAGGTCCGTCCCGTGAGGCGGAGAAGGAGGTCCGTTTCACATGGACGCACAGCAGCAGACCGGTGCGGCACGGCCCGTTCTCGAGGCCCCCGACATCGCGCGGGTTCTGACCCGCATCGCCCACGAGATCGTCGAGCGCGCCAAGGGCGCCGACGACGTGGTCCTCCTCGGCATTCCCACCCGCGGCGTCTTCCTCGCCCGGCGGCTCGCCGACAAGCTCGAATCGATCACCGGCACCAAGATCCCGGTCGGCTCCCTGGACATCACCATGTACCGGGACGACCTGCGGATGAAGCCCGCCCGCGCCCTCGGCCGCACCGAGATCCCGGGCGAGGGCATCGACGGCCGCCTCGTCGTCCTCGTCGACGACGTCCTCTTCTCCGGGCGCACCATCCGCGCCGCGCTCGACGCCCTCGGTGACATCGGCCGCCCGCGCGCCGTCCAGCTCGCCGTGCTCGTCGACCGCGGCCACCGCGAACTCCCGATCCGCGCCGACTACGTCGGCAAGAACCTCCCCACGTCGCTGCGGGAGACGGTCAAGGTACAGCTCTCCGAGGAGGACGGTCGCGACACCGTGCTGCTCGGTTCGCAGCCCGCCTCCTGAACCGGACCGGCTTCCCCACGGGGCCGGGGCCCGTCCCCGCGCCCCGGCATGCCCTCATACCTCCCGACACCGGAGAGACACCCCCGATGATGCGTCACCTCATCTCGGCCGCCGACCTCACCCGCGACGACGCCGTCCTCATCCTCGACACCGCCGAGGAGATGGCCCGGGTGGGCGACCGGCCGATCAAGAAACTGCCGACCCTGCGCGGCCGGACGATCTGCAACCTCTTCTTCGAGGACTCCACGCGGACCCGGATCTCCTTCGAGGCCGCCGAGAAGCGTCTCTCCGCCGACGTGATCAACTTCGCCGCCAAGGGGTCCAGCGTCTCGAAGGGCGAGTCCCTCAAGGACACCGCGCAGACCCTGGAGGCCATGGGCGTCGACGCCGTCGTCATCCGGCACAGCGCCTCCGGCGCCCCCTACCGGCTCGCCACCTCCGGCTGGATCGACGCCCCCGTCATCAACGCGGGTGACGGCACCCACCAGCACCCCACCCAGGCCCTCCTGGACGCCTTCACCATGCGCCGCCGCCTCGTCGGCCGCGACGCCGGCCTCGGCCAGGACCTCGCCGGCAAGCGCATCACCCTGGTCGGCGACATCCTGCACAGCCGCGTCGCCCGCTCCAACGTCGACCTGCTGCACACCCTCGGCGCCGAGGTCACCCTGGTGGCCCCGCCCACCCTGGTCCCCGTCGGCGTCGAGACCTGGCCCTGCGAGATCAGCTACGACCTCGACAGCGTGCTGCCGAAGTCCGACGCGGTCATGATGCTCCGGGTGCAGCGCGAGCGGATGAACGCCGCCTTCTTCCCCACCGAGCGCGAGTACTCGCGCCGCTACGGGCTCGACGGCGACCGGATGGCGAAGATGCCCGAGCACGCAATCGTCATGCACCCCGGCCCCATGGTCCGCGGCATGGAGATCACCGCCGAGGTCGCCGACTCCGACCGCTGCACGGTCGTCGAGCAGGTCGCCAACGGCGTCTCCATCCGCATGGCCGTCCTCTACCTGCTGCTCGGTGGCTCCGAGCCCGCCCCCACCACCCCCGCCCGTACCGAGGAGAGCAAGTGACCATGAGCAAGATCCTGATCCGCGGTGCGCAGATCCTGGGCGGTGAGCCGCAGGACGTCCTGATCGACGGCGAGACCATCGAGGCCGTCGGCACCGGCCTGTCCGCCGAGGGCGCCGAGGTGATCGAGGCCGCCGGCCGGATCCTGCTGCCCGGCCTGGTCGACCTCCACACCCACCTGCGCGAGCCCGGCCGCGAGGACTCCGAGACCGTCCTCACCGGCACCCGCGCCGCCGCCTCCGGCGGCTACACCGCCGTCTTCGCCATGGCCAACACCTTCCCCGTCGCCGACACCGCCGGCGTCGTCGAGCAGGTCTGGCGCCTCGGCCGGCAGTCCGGCTACTGCGACGTGCAGCCCATCGGCGCCGTCACCGTCGGCCTGGAGGGCAAGAAGCTCGCCGAGCTCGGCGCCATGCACGACTCCGCCGCCGGCGTCACCGTCTTCTCCGACGACGGCAAGTGCGTCGACGACGCGGTCATCATGCGCCGCGCCCTGGAGTACGTGAAGGCCTTCGGCGGCGTCGTCGCCCAGCACGCCCAGGAGCCCCGCCTCACCGAGGGCGCCCAGATGAACGAGGGCATCGTCTCCGCCGAGCTCGGACTCGGCGGCTGGCCGGCCGTCGCCGAAGAGTCGATCATCGCGCGCGACGTCCTCCTCGCCGAGCACGTCGGCTCCCGCGTCCACATCTGCCACCTCTCCACCGCCGGCTCCGTCGAGATCGTCCGCTGGGCCAAGTCCCGCGGCATCGACGTCACCGCCGAGGTCACCCCGCACCACCTCCTCCTCACGGACGAGCTGGTCCGCACGTACAACCCGGTCTACAAGGTCAACCCCCCGCTGCGCACCGAGCGTGACGTGCACGCGCTGCGCGAGGCCCTCGCCGACGGCACGATCGACATCGTCGCCACCGACCACGCCCCGCACCCGCACGAGGACAAGGACTGCGAGTGGGCCGCGGCCGCCATGGGCATGGTCGGCCTGGAGACCGCCCTCTCCGTCGTCCAGCGGACGATGGTCGAGACCGGCCTCCTCGACTGGGCCGGCGTCGCCGACCGCATGTCCTTCGCCCCCGCCCGCATCGGACGGGCCCGCGGCCACGGCCGCCCCGTCTCGGCAGGTGAGCCCGCGAACCTGACCCTGGTCGATCCGGCATACCGTGGTGTCGTGGACCCCGCGGACTTCGCCTCCCGCAGCCGCAACACCCCCTACGAGGGCCGCGAGCTGCCGGGACGCGTCACCCACACCTTCCTGCGGGGCCGGGCAACGCTCGTGGACGGGAAGCTGGCGTGACACCACTCATCACCCTCGCCGCACAGGCTGCGGAGACCGCCGAACAGAAGTCGGCCGAGGTGACCGACTGGGCCGCGCGGCTCGGCTGGGTCGCCGGACTGCTGCTCTTCATCGCCTTCGTCTACTGGCTCATGCGCCAGGGATGGAAGTGGCGCGGCAGTCTCCAGTCGGACCTGCCCCCGCTCCCCGCGCTGCCGGAGCGGCCCGGCGAGGCGACACTGACTCTCAGCGGGCGCTACCACGGGTCCACGACCGCCGGGCAGTGGCTCGACCGGATCGTGGCCCACGGCCTGGGCACCCGCAGCCGGGCCGAGCTCACGCTCACCGGCGCCGGGATCTCGGTCGTACGCCCCGGGGCGTCCGACTTCCTCATCCCGGCCGCCGCCCTGCGTGAGGCACGCCTCGACAAGGGCATCGCCGGCAAGGTCCTCGCCGAGGGCGGGCTCCTGATCGTCACCTGGGAGCACGGCGGGAAGCTGCTCGACTCCGGCTTCCGCTCCGACCGGGCGGCCGAGCACACCGCCTGGGTCGAAGCCCTCAACTCCATGAACCCCGTAAGCACGACGGAAGGCATCGCACGATGACGACCTCCACCAGGGGAACCAGGGTTCCCGCCGTACTCGTCCTGGAGGACGGCCGCATCTTCCGCGGCCGCGCCTACGGGGCCGTGGGGGAGACCTTCGGCGAGGCCGTGTTCTCCACCGGCATGTCCGGCTACCAGGAGACCCTCACCGACCCGTCGTACCACCGCCAGGTCGTGGTCATGACCGCCCCGCACGTCGGCAACACCGGCGTCAACGACGAGGACCCCGAGTCCGGCCGCATCTGGGTCTCCGGATACGTCGTCCGCGACCCCGCCCGCGTCCCCTCCAACTGGCGCGCCACCCGCACCCTCGACGAGGAGCTGGAGCGCCAGGGCGTCGTCGGGATCTCCGGCGTCGACACCCGTGCCCTCACCCGCCACCTCCGCGAGCGCGGCGCCATGCGCGTCGGCATCTTCTCCGGCGACGCGGTCCGCGGCGACGGCGAACTGCTCGCCAAGGTCCAGGCGCAGCCCCAGATGACCGGCGCCGACCTCTCCGCCGAGGTCGCCACCAAGGAGGCGTACGTCGTCCCCGCGATCGGTGAGAAGAAGTTCACCGTCGCCGCCGTCGACCTCGGCATCAAGGGCATGACCCCGCACCGGATGGCCGAGCGCGGCATCGAGGTCCACGTCCTGCCCGCCACCGCCACCGCCGAGGACGTCTACGCCGTGGCGCCCGACGGCGTGTTCTTCTCCAACGGCCCGGGCGACCCGGCGACCGCCGACGGCCCCGTCGCCGTCATGCAGGAGGTCCTGCGCCGCAAGACCCCCCTCTTCGGCATCTGCTTCGGCAACCAGATCCTCGGCCGCGCCCTCGGCTTCGGCACCTACAAGCTGAAGTACGGCCACCGGGGCATCAACCAGCCCGTCCAGGACCGCACCACCGGCAAGGTCGAGGTCACCGCGCACAACCACGGCTTCGCCGTCGACGCGCCCCTCGACGCGGTCTCCGACACCCCCTTCGGGCGTGCCGAGGTCTCCCACGTGTGCCTGAACGACAACGTCGTGGAAGGCCTGCGGCTGCTCGACCAGCCCGCCTTCTCCGTCCAGTACCACCCCGAGGCGGCCGCCGGCCCGCACGACGCCGCGTACCTCTTCGACCGCTTCGTATCCCTGATGGAGGCCGAGCGTGCCTAAGCGCACCGATATCCAGTCCGTCCTGGTCATCGGCTCCGGCCCGATCGTCATCGGCCAGGCCGCCGAGTTCGACTACTCCGGCACCCAGGCGTGCCGCGTCCTCAAGGCCGAGGGCCTGCGGGTCATCCTGGTGAACTCCAACCCGGCGACGATCATGACCGACCCGGAGATCGCCGACGCGACCTACGTCGAGCCGATCACCCCCGAGTTCGTCGAGAAGATCATCGCCAAGGAGCGCCCCGACGCCCTCCTGCCCACCCTCGGCGGCCAGACCGCGCTCAACACCGCGATCTCCATGCACGAGCAGGGCGTCCTGGAGAAGTACGGCGTCGAGCTCATCGGCGCCAACGTCGAGGCCATCCACAAGGGCGAGGACCGCGACCTGTTCAAGGGCGTCGTGGAGGCCGTCCGCGGCAAGATCGGCCACGGCGAGTCCGCCCGCTCGGTCATCTGCCACTCCATGGACGACGTCCTCAAGGGCGTCGAGACCCTCGGCGGCTACCCCGTCGTCGTCCGGCCCTCCTTCACCATGGGCGGCGCCGGCTCCGGCTTCGCCCACGACGAGGAGGAGCTGCGCCGCATCGCCGGCCAGGGCCTCACGCTCTCCCCGACCACCGAGGTGCTCCTGGAGGAGTCCATCCTCGGCTGGAAGGAGTACGAGCTGGAGCTGATGCGCGACAAGAACGACAACGTCGTGGTCGTCTGCTCCATCGAGAACTTCGACCCGATGGGCGTCCACACCGGCGACTCCATCACCGTCGCCCCGGCGATGACCCTCACCGACCGCGAGTACCAGCGGCTGCGCGACATCGGCATCGCGATCATCCGCGAGGTCGGCGTCGACACCGGCGGCTGCAACATCCAGTTCGCGGTCAACCCCGCCGACGGCCGGATCATCGTCATCGAGATGAACCCGCGAGTCTCCCGCTCCTCCGCGCTCGCCTCCAAGGCCACCGGCTTCCCGATCGCCAAGATCGCCGCCAAGCTGGCCGTCGGCTACACGCTGGACGAGATCCCGAACGACATCACGGAGAAGACCCCGGCGTCGTTCGAGCCCACCCTCGACTACGTCGTCGTCAAGGCCCCCCGCTTCGCCTTCGAGAAGTTCCCCTCCGCCGACTCCACGCTGACCACGACCATGAAGTCGGTCGGCGAGGCCATGGCGATCGGCCGCAACTTCACCGAGGCGCTCCAGAAGGCCCTGCGCTCCCTGGAGAAGAAGGGCAGCCAGTTCGCCTTCACCGGCGAGCCCGGCGACAAGGCCCAGCTGCTGCGCGACGCGGTCCGCCCGACCGACGGCCGCATCAACACCGTGATGCAGGCCATCCGCGCCGGCGCCACCCCCGAGGAGGTCTTCGAGGCCACGAAGATCGACCCGTGGTTCGTCGACCAGCTGTTCCTCATCAAGGAGATCGCCGACGAGCTGGCCGCCGCCGAGAAGCTCGACCCCGAGCTGCTCGCCGAGGCCAAGCGCCACGGCTTCTCCGACGCCCAGATCGCGGAGATCCGCGGCCTGCGCGAGGACGTCGTCCGCGAGGTCCGGCACGCCCTCGGCGTCCGCCCCGTCTACAAGACGGTCGACACCTGCGCCGCCGAGTTCGCCGCGAAGACCCCGTACTTCTACTCGTCCTACGACGAGGAGAGCGAGGTCGCGCCGCGCGAGAAGCCGGCCGTGATCATCCTCGGCTCCGGCCCGAACCGCATCGGCCAGGGCATCGAGTTCGACTACTCCTGCGTCCACGCCTCCTTCGCCCTGAGCGACGCCGGCTACGAGACCGTGATGGTCAACTGCAACCCGGAGACCGTCTCCACCGACTACGACACCTCCGACCGGCTCTACTTCGAGCCGCTCACCCTGGAGGACGTCCTGGAGATCGTCCACGCCGAGTCCCTCGCGGGCCCGATCGCCGGCGTCGTCGTCCAGCTCGGCGGCCAGACCCCGCTCGGCCTCTCCCAGGCCCTCAAGGACAACGGCGTCCCCGTCGTCGGCACCTCCCCGGAGGCCATCCACGCCGCCGAGGACCGCGGCGCCTTCGGCCGGGTCCTCGCCGAGGCCGGCCTGCCCGCCCCCAAGCACGGCACCGCGACCACCTTCACCGGCGCCAAGGCCATCGCCGACGAGATCGGCTACCCGGTGCTCGTACGCCCCTCGTACGTGCTCGGCGGCCGCGGCATGGAGATCGTGTACGACGAGGCCCGCCTGGAGTCGTACATCGCCGAGTCCACCGAGATCAGCCCCACCCGGCCGGTCCTGGTCGACCGCTTCCTCGACGACGCCATCGAGATCGACGTCGACGCGCTCTACGACGGCGAGGAGCTCTACCTCGGCGGCGTCATGGAGCACATCGAGGAGGCCGGCATCCACTCCGGCGACTCGGCCTGCGCCCTGCCCCCGATCACCCTCGGCGGCCACGACATCAAGCGCCTGCGCGCCTCCACCGAGGCCATCGCCAAGGGCGTCGGCGTGCGCGGCCTGATCAACATCCAGTTCGCCATGGCCGGCGACATCCTGTACGTCCTGGAGGCCAACCCGCGCGCCTCCCGGACCGTCCCCTTCACCTCGAAGGCGACCGCCGTCCCGCTCGCGAAGGCCGCCGCCCGCATCTCGCTCGGCGCCACCATCGCCGAGCTGCGCGCCGAGGGCCTGCTGCCGAAGAACGGCGACGGCGGCACCCTGCCGCTCGACGCGCCGATCTCCGTCAAGGAGGCCGTGATGCCGTGGTCGCGCTTCCGCGACGTGCACGGCCGCGGCGTGGACACCGTCCTCGGCCCGGAGATGCGCTCCACCGGCGAGGTCATGGGCATCGACGCGGTCTTCGGCACGGCCTACGCCAAGTCGCAGGCCGGCGCCTACGGCCCGCTGCCCACCAAGGGCCGCGCGTTCATCTCCGTCGCCAACCGCGACAAGCGCTCGATGATCTTCCCGGCGCGTGAGCTCGTCGCCCACGGCTTCGAGCTGCTCGCCACCTCCGGCACCGCCGAGGTCCTCAAGCGCAACGGCATCAACGCCACCGTCGTGCGCAAGCTCAGCGAGGGCGAGGGCCCGGGCGGCGAGAAGACCATCGTCCAGCTCATCCACGACGGCCAGGTCGACCTGATCGTCAACACCCCGTACGGCACCGGCGGCCGCCTCGACGGCTACGAGATCCGTACGGCGGCGGTCTCGCGCGGCGTCCCGTGCCTCACCACGGTCCAGGCACTCGCCGCGGCCGTCCAGGGCATCGACGCCCTCAACCACGGTGACGTGGGCGTCCGCTCGCTCCAGGAACACGCGGAACACCTGACCGCGGCCCGCGACTAGCAGCCCAGTGAGGGGGACACCGGAAACGGTGTCCCCCTCTTCGTGAGGACACCCTTCATGTACAAGCTCTTCTTCCAGCTCGTCTTCCAGCGCATGGACCCGGAGAAGGCCCATTACCTGGCCTTCCGCTGGATCCGCCTCGCCGTCCGCGTCCCGGTGCTGCGCACCTTCGCCGCCGCCGTGTTCGCCCCCCGGTACAAGGAGCTGCGCACCGAGGCCCTCGGCCTGCGGATGCACGGCCCCTT
This sequence comes from Streptomyces sp. NPDC126503, assembly GCF_040302405.1. Classification (NCBI taxonomy): domain Bacteria; kingdom Bacillati; phylum Actinomycetota; class Actinomycetes; order Kitasatosporales; family Streptomycetaceae; genus Streptomyces; species Streptomyces sp. NPDC126503. The sequence goes on along the minus strand of NZ_JBEORS010000017.1, from coordinate 27,529 downwards.
CGGCCTCGCCGCCGGCTTCGACAAGAACGCCGTCGCGATCGACGGCATGGCCATGCTCGGCTTCGACCACGTCGAGATCGGCACGGTAACCGGCGAGCCCCAGCCCGGCAACCCCAAGAAGCGCCTCTTCCGGCTGGTCCAGGACCGCGCCCTGATCAACCGCATGGGCTTCAACAACGACGGCTCGGCCGCCGTCGCCGCCCGCCTCGCCACCCGCCGGCCCGTCCTGCGGACCGTCGTCGGCGTGAACATCGGCAAGACCAAGGTCGTCCCCGAGGCGGAGGCCACCGCCGACTACGTGAAGTCCGCCGAGCGGCTCGCCCGCCACGCCGACTACCTCGTCGTCAACGTCTCCTCCCCGAACACCCCCGGACTGCGCAACCTGCAGGCCACCGAGTCCCTGCGCCCGCTGCTGACCGCGGTGCGCGAGGCGGCCGACCGCACGGTGACCGGCCGCCGGGTCCCGCTCCTGGTCAAGATCGCCCCCGACCTCGCCGACGAGGACGTCGACGCCGTCGCCGACCTGGCCCTCGAACTCGGCCTCGACGGCATCATCGCCACCAACACCACCATCGCCCGCGAGGGCCTCGGCCTGCGGTCGGACCCGGCCCTCGTCCAGGAGACCGGCGGCCTCTCCGGCGCCCCGGTGAAGGCCCGCTCCCTGGAGGTCCTGCGCCGCCTGTACGCCCGCGTGGGTGACCGGATGGTCCTCGTCGGCGTCGGCGGCATCGAGAACGCCGAGGACGCCTGGCAGCGCATCCTCGCCGGCGCCACCCTGATCCAGGGCTACAGCGCCTTCATCTACGAGGGCCCCTTCTACGCCCGCGCGATCCACAAGGGCCTCGCCGCGCGCCTCGCCGCCTCCCCGTACGCCACCCTCGCCGAGGCCGTCGGCGCCGACACCCGAAAGGCCACCGCATGACCCTCCCCTTCGGCACCCGCCTGCGCGCCGCCATGGACGAGCGCGGCCCCCTCTGCGTCGGCATCGACCCGCACGCCGCCCTGCTGGACTCCTGGGGCCTCGCGGACGACGTGGCGGGCCTGGAGCGCTTCACCTTCACCGTGGTGGAGGCCCTGGCCGGCACCGTGGCCGTCTTCAAGCCCCAGTCCGCCTTCTTCGAGCGCTTCGGCTCGCGGGGCGTCGCGGTCCTGGAACGGGCCGTCGCGGACCTGCGGCAAGCGGGCGGCCTGGTCGTCATGGACGCCAAGCGCGGGGACATCGGCTCCACGATGGCCGCCTACGCGGAGGCCTTCCTGCGCAAGGACGCGCCCCTCTTCTCCGACGCGCTCACGGTCTCCCCGTACCTCGGCTACGGCTCCCTGAAGCCCGCCGTGGACCTGGCCCGCGAGTCCGGCGCCGGCCTCTTCGTCCTGGCCCTCACCTCCAACCCGGAGGGGGCCGAGGTCCAGCGGGCCGTCCGTGAGGACGGCCGGACCATCAGCGCGACGATGCTCGCCCACCTGGCCGAGGAGAACGCGGGGGAAACCCCGATGGGTTCCTTCGGCGCGGTCGTCGGCGCGACCCTGGGCGACCTGTCCTCCTTCGACCTGGACATCAACGGCCCCCTCCTCGCCCCCGGCATCGGGGCGCAGGGAGCCACCCCCGCGGATCTGCCCGCCGTCTTCGGCGCGGCCGTCCGCAACGTCGTCCCGAACGTGAGCCGGGGCGTCCTCCGGCACGGTCCCGACGCCACCGCGCTGCGCGCCTCCGCCGAGCGGTACGCGGACGAGATCCGGGCCGCCGTCGGCGCCTGATCCGGGTCCTGGGGCAATTGGCGCAGGTCGGAGCGGATCGGCCGGGCCGGGGTGGTCCGTCTCACTCCTTGACGAAAAGATGGCCCAAAACCCGCTCGTTATGCCCGAAAAGTCCTGGTCAGTCGATGCTGACCAGGACTTTTCCGCTGTTCTCGCTGACTGGAGCGGCCTCGGCCGCTAGTCTCCGGAGCAGAGCGGGCGTTCAACGGGCACTTCGTTGATCGTTGCTCCACTGGTGTGGGGGCGACTAGGTTCCTCACCGGGTCCGTATCCGACAGTTCGACATCCGAGGTGACGTAGGCGTGGCTCTTCCGCCCCTTACCCCTGAACAGCGCGCAGCCGCGCTCGAAAAGGCCGCCGCGGCTCGCCGGGAGCGGGCCGAGGTCAAGAATCGACTCAAGCACTCCGGCGCCTCCCTCCACGAGGTCATCAAGCAGGGCCAGGAGAACGACGTCATCGGCAAGATGAAGGTCTCCGCGCTTCTTGAGTCCCTGCCGGGCGTGGGCAAGGTCCGCGCCAAGCAGATCATGGAGCGGCTCGGCATCTCCGAGAGCCGCCGTGTCCGAGGTCTCGGCTCCAACCAGATCGCCTCCCTGGAGCGCGAGTTCGGCAGCACCGGCGCCTGACCTTTCGGTACATTTCCGGCACCGGGCGTCCTTGCTGCGCGAGCGGGGGCGAACCACTGGAATAATCGCTGCATGGCAGCAGAGGCACGTCCGCGACTGACCGTGCTCTCCGGCCCCTCCGGGGTCGGCAAGAGCACGGTCGTCGCTCATATGCGCAAGGTCCACCCCGAGGTCTGGCTCTCGGTGTCGGCCACGACACGGAAGCCCCGCCCGGGCGAGCAGCACGGCATCCAGTACTTCTTCGTCACGGACGACGAGTTCGACAAGCTGGTCGCCAACGGTGAGCTCCTCGAATGGGCCGAGTTCGCGGGCAACCGCTACGGCACCCCCCGCCGTGCGGTCCTCGACCGCCTGGAGGCGGGTGAGCCCGTCCTCCTGGAGATCGACCTCCAGGGCGCCCGCCAGGTCAAGGAGTCCATGACCGACTCCCAGCTGGTCTTCCTCGCTCCGCCGAGCTGGGAGGAGCTGGTCCGCCGGCTGACCGGCCGCGGCACCGAGTCGCCCGAGGTCATCGAGCGCCGACTGGCCGCAGCCAAGGTCGAACTGGCCGCCGAGGCGGAGTTCGACACCACCCTCGTCAACACCTCCGTCGAGGACGTGGCGCGCGAGCTGCTAACGTTGATGCACGTAGTCTGATCTTTTATCCATCTTCGGAAGGTAGAGCGTGTCCTCTTCCATCACCGCGCCCGAGGGCATCATCAACCCGCCGATCGACGAGCTGCTCGAGGCCACGGACTCGAAGTACAGCCTCGTGATCTACGCGGCCAAGCGCGCGCGTCAGATCAACGCGTACTACTCGCAGCTCGGTGAGGGCCTGCTGGAGTACGTGGGCCCCCTCGTCGACACCCACGTCCACGAGAAGCCGCTCTCGATCGCCCTGCGCGAGATCAACGCGGGCCTGCTGACGTCCGAGGCCATCGAGGGTCCGGCTCAGTAAGCGCGTCACGTTCGTCATCCCAGGCCCGGCGGCACGTCCGCCGGGCCTGTGGTGTCTCATGGAGTCGTACGCATCCGAGCACGGGGAGTCGCGGGGAGTGACAGTGGTGACGAAGCCGAGGGTCGTCCTGGGCGTGAGCGGCGGCATCGCCGCCTACAAGGCCTGCGAACTGCTGCGGCGGCTGACCGAGTCCGGCCACGACGTACGCGTCGTCCCGACCGACGCCGCCCTCCACTTCGTCGGCGAGGCGACCTGGTCCGCCCTCTCCGGCAACCCGGTCTCCACCGAGGTGTGGGAGACCGTCCACGAGGTGCCGCACGTCCGCATCGGGCAGGCCGCCGACCTGGTCGTCGTCGCCCCCGCCACCGCCGACATGCTCGCCAAGGCCGCCCACGGCCTCGCGGACGACCTCCTCACCAACACACTGCTCACCGCCCGCTGTCCGGTGGTCTTCGCCCCCGCCATGCACACCGAGATGTGGGAGCACCCCGCCACCCAGGAGAACGTGGCCACCCTGCGCCGCCGCGGCGCCGTCGTCATCGAGCCCGCCGTCGGCCGGCTCACCGGCGTCGACACCGGCAAGGGCCGCCTCCCGGACCCCGCCGAGATCTTCGAGGTCTGCCGCCGGATCCTGGCCCGCGGCACCGCCGCGCCCGACCTCGCCGGCCGCCATGTCGTCGTCAGCGCCGGCGGCACCCGCGAGCCCCTCGACCCCGTCCGCTACCTCGGCAACCGCTCCTCCGGCAAGCAGGGCTACGCGCTCGCCAGGGCCGCCGCCGCCCGGGGCGCCCGGGTCACCCTGGTCGAGGCCAACACCGGCATCCCCGACCCGGCCGGCGTCGACGTCGTGCACGTCGGCACCGCCGTCCAGCTCCGCGAGGCCGTCCTCAAGGCGGCGGCCGACGCCGACGCCGTGGTCATGGCCGCCGCCGTCGCCGACTTCCGCCCCGCCGCCTACGCCTCGGGGAAGATCAAGAAGAAGGACGACGGCGGGGCGCCGACCGTCGAGCTGGTCCGCAACCCCGACATCCTCGCCGAGCTCTCCGCCGACCGCGCCCTGCCCGGCCAGGTCGTCGTCGGCTTCGCCGCGGAGACCGACGACGTGCTCGCCCACGGCCGCGAGAAGCTCCGCCGCAAGGGCTGCGACCTGCTCGTCGTCAACGAGGTCGGCGAGCGGAAGACCTTCGGCTCGGAGGAGAACGAGGCCGTGATCCTCGCCTCGGACGGCGCCGAGACCCCCGTACCGTACGGGCCCAAGGAGGCGCTCGCCGAGACCGTCTGGGACCTGGTGCTGCCCCGGCTGCGCCCCGCGACCTGACACTTCTGCGTCCCGGACCGAGGGAGCCGGACGGCTACCGGGCGGTGCGTGAAACACCCCCTTGGGGGTGATTCACGCCGCAGGGAAGGCGGCCCGGCCACCCGCCACCCGGGCCGTCCGGCCCGACCCCGACCATTCGTCTGGCGAGACACCTGCTTCACTCGCTGGTCACGACCGATAGACTGTTCGCGGAACGTCGCGGGGCGCAGCCCCCTGCCGGTCCGCTCAACCCATAGCCAGCAGCCGCTGCAACCCCAGGGAGCGTTGTGTCCCGTCGTCTGTTCACCTCGGAATCCGTCACCGAGGGTCACCCCGACAAGATCGCTGACCAGATCAGCGACACCATTCTCGACGCGCTGCTCCGGGAGGACCCCACCTCCCGCGTCGCCGTCGAGACGCTGATCACCACCGGTCTCGTGCACGTCGCCGGTGAGGTGACCACCAAGGCGTGGGCGGACATCCCGACCCTCGTCCGGAACAAGATCCTGGAGATCGGTTACGACTCCTCCAAGAAGGGCTTCGACGGCGCCTCCTGCGGCGTGTCGGTGTCCATCGGATCGCAGTCCCCGGACATCGCCCAGGGTGTCGACACCGCGTACGAGAAGCGCGTGGAAGGTGACGAGGACGAGCTGGACAAGCAGGGCGCGGGCGACCAGGGCCTGATGTTCGGTTACGCGTCGGACGAGACCCCCGAGCTGATGCCGCTGCCCATCCACCTGGCGCACCGGCTCTCGCGCCGTCTGACCGAGGTCCGCAAGAACGGCACCATCCCGTACCTGCGCCCCGACGGCAAGACGCAGGTCACCATCGAGTACGACGGTGACAAGGCCGTCCGCCTGGACACCGTGGTCGTCTCCTCGCAGCACGCCTCCGACATCGACCTGGAGTCGCTGCTCGCGCCGGACATCCGCGAGTTCGTCGTCGAGCACGTCCTGGGGCAGCTCGTCGAGGACGGCATCAAGCTCGACACCGAGGGCTACCGGCTCCTGGTGAACCCGACCGGCCGCTTCGAGATCGGCGGCCCGATGGGCGATGCCGGCCTCACCGGCCGCAAGATCATCATCGACACCTACGGCGGCATGGCCCGCCACGGCGGCGGTGCCTTCTCCGGCAAGGACCCGTCCAAGGTCGACCGTTCGGCCGCCTACGCCATGCGCTGGGTCGCCAAGAACGTGGTCGCCGCGGGCCTCGCCTCGCGCTGCGAGGTCCAGGTCGCCTACGCGATCGGCAAGGCCGAGCCCGTCGGCCTCTTCGTCGAGACCTTCGGCACGAACACCGTCGAGACCGAGAAGATCGAGAACGCCATCGCCGAGGTCTTCGACCTCCGCCCGGCCGCGATCATCCGCGACCTCGACCTGCTCCGCCCGATCTACTCCCGGACCGCCGCCTACGGCCACTTCGGCCGTGAGCTGCCGGACTTCACCTGGGAGCGCACCGACCGCGTGGACGCCCTCAAGCAGGCCGCCGGCCTGTAAGCGGCCGCCGCACGCCCCGGAAGCCCGGCGCCCCCGAGGGGTGCCGGGCTTCGGCGTGCCCGGCTGTCGGACCCGTCTGGTAGGTATGGGGCTGTGAGCAGCGAGAACGAGAAGTCCGACGGGCCCGAGCAGCTCGCGCTCATTCGGGAGACCGTCCGGAAGGCGAAGGTGCCGCGCGCCAAGCCGCGGACCTGGCGCGGCGCGCCCCTGGCCAAGGAGCTGCCCGTCGCCCGGGTCGTGGTCAACAAGGGCGTGCTCCACCTCGACCAGTTCTTCGACTACGCGGTCCCCGAGGAACTCGACGCCGCCGCCCGGCCGGGCGTCCGGGTCCGGGTCCGCTTCGGGGCCGGGGCACACCAGGTCAAGAACGGCCGGCGCGAGGGCGGTCGGCTGATCGACGGCTTCCTCGTGGAGCGCAGGGCCTCCTCCGACTACGCCGGACCGCTGGCCGCCCTCGCCGACGTGGTCTCGCCCGAGCCGGTCCTCGGCCCCGAACTCCTCGGCCTCGCGCGGGCGGTCGCCGACCGGTACGCCGGCAGCCTCGCCGACGTCCTCCAGCTCGCCGTCCCCCCGCGCAGCGCCAAAGCCGAGGCGAGCCCCTCACCCGCACCGCTGCCCCCGCCGCCCGCGCCCGGGCCCGGCACCTGGACGCGGTACGAACGCGGGCCCGCCTTCCTGGAGTCCCTCGCGCGCGGCGGGGCGCCCCGCGCCGTCTGGAACGCCCTGCCGGGCCCCCACTGGGCCGAGGAGATCGCCCGCGCCGTCGCCGCCACGCTCGCCTCCGGCCGGGGCGCCCTCGTCGTCGTCCCCGACGGCCGCGCCGCCGGACGGGTCGACGCCGCCCTGACGGCCGTCCTCGGAGAGGGCCGGCACGCCCTGCTCACCGCCGAGGCCGGACCCGAGAAGCGGTACGCGCGCTGGCTCGCCGTACGGCGCGGCTCCGTCCGCGCCGTCGTCGGCACCCGCGCCGCGATGTTCGCCCCCGTACGGGACCTCGGGCTCGCCGTCATCTGGGACGACGGCGACGGCAGCCACAGCGAACCGCACGCCCCGCAGCCCCACGCCCGCGAGGTGCTGCTGCTGCGCGCCGCCCACGACCGCTGTGCCTTCCTCCTCGGCTCCACCAGCTGCACCGTCGAGGCCGCCCAGCTCGTCGAGACCGGATGGGCGAAGCCGCTCTCCGCCCCCCGCGAGCAGATCCGCCGGGCCGCCCCGCTGGTCCGGACCGTCGGCGACGGCGAACTCGCCCGCGACGAGGCGGCCCGCGCCGCACGCCTGCCCTCGCTCGCCTGGCAGGCCGTACGGGACGGCCTCAAGAGCGGCCCGGTGCTCGTGCAGGTCCCGCGCCGCGGCTACGTACCGCGGCTCGCCTGCGAGCGCTGCCGCGCACCGGCCCGCTGCCGGCACTGCGCGGGACCGCTCGAAGCGCCCGAACAGCAGGAGCTGCGCTGCGGCTGGTGCGGCCGTGGCGCTCCCGACTGGTCCTGCGTGGCCTGCGGCTCCACCCGGCTGCGGGCCAGCGTCGTCGGGGCGCGGCGGACGGCCGAGGAACTGGGCCGCGCCTTCCCCGCCGTGCCCGTCCGGACCTCCGGGCGCGACCACGTCCTGGACCGGGTGCCGGGCCGGCCCGCGCTCGTCGTCTCCACCCCCGGCGCCGAACCCGTCGCCGAGGGCGGCTACGCGGCCGCCCTCCTCCTCGACGGCTGGGCCATGCTCGGGCGGCCCGACCTGCGGGCGGGGGAGGAGGCGCTGCGGCGCTGGATCGACGCGGCCTCCCTGGTGCGGGGCCAGCCCGACGGCGGCACGGTCGTCGTGGTCGCCGAACCCACCCTCCGGCCGGTGCAGGCCCTGGTCCGCTGGGACCCGGTCGGGCACGCCCAGCGCGAGCTGGCCGAACGCGCCGAGCTCGGCTTCCCGCCGGTCTCCCGCATGGCGGCGGTCGCCGGCCCGCCCGAGGCGGTCACGAGCTTCCTGGCCGCCGCCGAGCTGCCCCCGGACGCCGAGGTGCTCGGCCCCGTCCCGCTGCCGGTCGTCCGCCCCGGCGGCGCGCGGCGCCCCGGTGACCCGCCGCCCGGCGAGCAGTGGGACCGGGCCCTGGTGCGGGTGCCGCCGGGCAGCGGCGCGGCCCTCGCCGCCGCCCTCAAGCAGGCCCGCGCGGCCCGCTCGGCACGCGGCGCGGGCGATCCGGTGCGGATCCGCGTCGACCCCGTGGACATCGGCTGACCGCCGGCCCCGCGGGACCGGGGCCCGGACGCGCGACGGCCGCCCGTCCCCGCCGGGGGAGGGCGGCCGGCTCGGTGCCGCGAGGGATCAGGCGCCCCGCGGGCCGGGCAGGGCCGGCGGCCTGGGCTCCTCGCGGAGCGCGGCGCTCCCCGAGGTGGGCTGCGGCGGCATGGACCGCGCCGCCGGCACGGTGGGCAGCGTACGGGTCGCGCCCGGCTCCGCCGTACGGTCCTGGTCCGCGCCACCGCCCTGCTGCGGCGTGCGGCGGGCGCCGTAGCGGCGGTGGACGGCCTGCTTGGTGACGCCCAGCGCGGACCCCACCGCGTCCCAGGAGAACCCGAGCGAACGGTCGAAGTCGACCGCCGCGGTCACCAGGGTCTCCACGCTGTCGCGCAGCTCCTGGGCCAGGCGTACGGTCGGGGCGGGCGCCCGGCCGTAGACGACGAAGCCCGTGGACGGGCCGGAGCGGCGAGGGCGGTAGACATTGCCCAGCTGAGCCGTGAGCGTGCGCAGTGCGTCCACCTGCCGCCGGACCCGCTCGATGTCCCGCACCAGCAGGTGCAGACTCGCCCGGGCCTGGGCGTCGTGGGTTGCGTGGTCGGCCATGGATAAGCCTCTCGAACCGGCGATGAAAGGGGCGGGCCGCCCGGGGAACGGCGACCCGATTCGGTCAATCTCTCTTGACCAACGCGCCACGGGGAGTTGGGTCACGGTGCGGGGGCGTACACGCATATGCGCGAGGCGCCCGGCCTCCCGTACGCCCCCTCGCGCCACCGCCCCTAAACTGGTGTGCCGCCCGCAACACCCCCGGACAGACAGGCAGTCGCCCTTCATGAAGCTCGTCTTCGCAGGCACCCCCGAGGTCGCCGTTCCCGCCCTGGACGCCCTGCTCGCCTCCGGCCGGCACGAGGTGGCCGCCGTGGTCACCCGCCCGGACGCCCCGGCGGGACGCGGCCGGCGGCTGGTCGCCAGCCCGGTCGCCCAGCGCGCGGAGGAGGAGGGCATCGAGGTCCTCAAGCCGGCGAAGCCGCGTGACGAGGACTTCCTCGCCCGGCTGCGGGAGATCGCCCCCGACTGCTGCCCGGTCGTCGCCTACGGCGCGCTCCTGCCCAGGACCGCCCTCGACATCCCCGCGCACGGCTGGGTCAACCTGCACTTCTCGCTGCTGCCCGCCTGGCGCGGCGCGGCGCCCGTGCAGCACTCGCTCATGGCCGGCGACGAGGTGACCGGGGCGTCCACCTTCCGGATCGAGGAGGGGCTCGACTCGGGTCCCGTCTACGGTGTCGTCACCGAGGAGATCCGGCCCACCGACACCAGCGGCGACCTGCTCACCCGCCTCGCCTTCGCCGGCGCGGGTCTGCTCGCGGCCACGATGGACGGCATCGAGGACGGCAGCCTCAAGCCCGTGCCGCAGCCCGCCGAGGGCGTCACCCTCGCCCCGAAGATCCAGGTCGAGGACGCCCACGTCGACTTCGCGGCCCCCGCCCTGCGGGTGGACCGGGTGGTCCGCGGCTGCACCCCGGCCCCCGGCGCCTGGACCGTCTTCCGCGGCGAACGCCTCAAGCTGATCCAGGTCGCCCCCCTCCCGGACCGCACGGACCTCGCCCCCGGCGAACTCGCCGCCGGCAAAAACAACGTGTACGCCGGCACCGGCTCGTACGCCGTCGAACTGCTGTGGGTCCAGCCCCAGGGCAAGAAGCCGATGAAGGCGGCCGACTGGGCGCGCGGGGTGCGGATCGCGCCGGGGGAGCGTCTGGGCGCGTAGGGCGGAGCGTCCGCGGTGCTGCTCCCGCTCCCCGACGGGTCCTGGTGGGACTGGGCGGTACTCGGCTACGACGGCAGCCGGCTGACGCTCGCCGCGGGCCACGACCTCACGTATCACCACGGGCTCGAAGTGGTCTTCACGGACACTCGCTACGTCCGGTGCCCGACGGACTTCACGGACCCCGCGTTCCGCGAGCCCACCTCCGAGGAGCGCGCGGAGGTCACCCGGTTCCTCGGTGAGGAACCGCCCGTCCTCGTCGCCTTCGAGGCGGACGGCGGCGGCACGGTGCCCGTCTCCTGCCTGATCGCCGCCGAGGACTGGGCGATCCGGCAGGGGCGTTTTCCCCGGTGGGGGAGGGCGGACGTACGCTGAGAGGGTTCGGCCCCCTTTCGTCACGCGGAGCACCTTTGAGCGAGCAGGCACGTCGCCGCACCCCCCAGCCCCCCAGGCCCCACCGGCGGCCCAAGAAGGACCCCGTCCGGATGCTCGCCTTCGAGGTGCTCCGGGCGGTGGACGAGCGCGACGCCTACGCCAACCTGGTGCTGCCGCCGCTGCTGCGCAAGGCCCGCGAGAAGGACGGCTTCGAGTCCCGGGACGCGGCGCTCGCCACCGAGCTGGTCTACGGCACGCTGCGCCGGCAGGGCACGTACGACGCGATCATCTCCGCCTGCGTCGACCGGCCGCTGCGCGAGGTCGACCCGCCGGTCCTCGACGTCCTCTCGCTCGGCGCGCACCAGCTCCTCGGCACCCGGATCCCCACCCACGCCGCCGTCTCCGCCAGCGTGGAGCTGGCCCGGGTGGTCCTCGGCGACGGGCGGGCGAAGTTCGTCAACGCCGTCCTGCGGAAGATCGCCCGGCAGGACCTCGACGCCTGGATCGCCGAGGTCGCCCCGCCGTACGAGGAGGACGCCGAGGACCACCTCGCCGTCGTCCACTCCCACCCGCGCTGGGTCGTCTCCGCGCTCTGGGACGCGCTCGGCGGCGGCCGGGCCGGCATCGAGGCCCTCCTGGCCGCCGACAACGAGCGGCCCGAGGTCACCCTCGTCGCCCGGCCCGGCCGGTCCACCACCGAGGAGCTGGCCGCCGCCGCCGAGACGGAGCCGGGCCGCTGGTCCCCGTACGCCCTCCGGCTCGCCGAGGGCGGCGAACCCGGCGCCCTCGACGCCGTACGGGACGGCCGGGCCGGCGTCCAGGACGAGGGCAGCCAGCTCGTCGCCCTCGCCCTCGCCAACGCCCCGCTGGAGGGCCCCGACACCCGCTGGCTCGACGGCTGCGCCGGCCCCGGCGGCAAGGCCGCCCTCCTCGGCGCCCTCGCGGCCGGACGCGGGGCCGCCCTGCTCGCCTCCGAGAAGCAGCCGCACCGCGCCCGCCTCGTGGAACGCGCCCTCGCCGGCAACCCCGGCCCCTACCAGGTCATCGCCGCCGACGGCACCCGCCCGCCGTGGCGCCCCGGGTCCTTCGACCGGGCCCTGGTGGACGTGCCCTGCTCGGGCCTCGGCGCCCTGCGCCGCCGCCCGGAGGCCCGCTGGCGCCGCCGCCCCGAGGACCTGGACGGCTTCGGGCCGCTCCAGCGCGGGCTGCTCACCGAGGCCCTGCGCGCGGTACGGGTCGGCGGGGTCGTCGGCTACGCGACCTGCTCGCCGCACCTCGCCGAGACCCGGGTGGTCGTGGACGACGTCCTGAAGCGGACCGGGGGCGGCGAGCTGATCGACGCCCGCCCGCTGTTCCCCGGCGTCCCGGACCTCGGCGACGGACCCGACGTCCAGCTATGGCCGCATCTGCACGGCACGGACGCCATGTACCTGGCGCTGATCCGCCGGACCTCCTGAACCGCGACGCGGCCCGCGCCCCCGCACCGCGGGCCGCTATCTCCCGGTCTGTACCGGTCCCGTGCTCGTCGCTTCGTACCGAAACTGGTCTGGACCGCAACCGAAACCGCTCCGCGGCAAAGAAGTGCCCAAGAACATGGCAGGCTTGGCACATGGCGCAGATCAACCCCAGCATCCTGTCCGCAGACTTCGCCCGGCTCGCCGAGGAGGCGAAGGCCGTCGAGGGCGCCGACTGGCTGCACGTCGACGTGATGGACAACCACTTCGTGCCCAACCTCACGCTGGGCGTGCCGATCGTGGAGTCCCTCAGCCGCGCGACGGACACCCCCCTCGACTGCCACCTCATGATCGAGGACCCCGACCGCTGGGCGCCCCAGTACGTCGAGGCCGGCGCGGGCTCGGTCACCTTCCACGCGGAGGCCGCCGCCGCGCCCGTACGGCTCGCCCGCGAGATCCGGGCCAAGGGCGCCCGCGCCTCCATGGCGCTCAAGCCCGCCACGCCGATCGAGCCCTTCGAGGACCTGCTCCCCGAGCTCGACATGCTGCTGATCATGACCGTCGAGCCGGGCTTCGGCGGCCAGGCCTTCCTCGACATCATGCTCCCCAAGATCCGCCGCACCCGTGAGCTGATCTCCAAGCACGGACTGGAGCTCTGGCTCCAGGTCGACGGCGGGGTCGCGGAGTCCACGATCGAGCGGTGCGCGGAGGCGGGCGCCGACGTCTTCGTCGCGGGATCCGCCGTCTACGGCGCGGCCGATCCGGCCGCCGCCGTGGCCTCCCTCCGGGCCCGGGCCGAGGCCGCGACGGCCTCCGCCGCCTGGGCGTGTGGACACTGAGCCTCCGGCGGATGAACGCGGTCCGTCGGGCCGCCGACAGGACTGATCAAGGCCCGCCGGATCTGACAGGATGAACGGCGAGTCCAGATGTGAACGACAGCGGTACATGGACAGCGGTACGTGAACAGCAGTGAGGAGAACGCGGTGGCGGGAATGTCGGCGGGACGGTCTGCCCTGCGGATGGGCCCCGCGGAGCTGGTGCAGGCGGCGGCCATGGCCCGCCGTTTCTACCTCGAGGGCAAGTCCAAGATCCAGATCGCCGAGGAGTTCGGCGTGAGCCGCTTCAAGGTGGCCCGGGTCCTGGAGACCGCCCTGGAACGCGACCTCGTGCGCATCGAGATCCGCGTCCCGGCCGAGCTGGACGCGGAGCGCTCCGACGCCCTCCGCGCCCGCTACGGGCTCCGCCACGCGGTGGTCGTCGAGTCCCCGGCCGAGGACGAGGAATCGCCCGACCCGGAGAACCTCGGCGAGGTCGCGGCCGACCTCCTCGGCGAGCTGGTGGCCGAGGGCGACGTCCTCGGCCTGGCCTGGGGCCGCTCCACCATCCACATGGCCGCGGCGCTCGACCGGCTGCCGCCGTGCACGGTCGTGCAGCTCACCGGGGTGTACGACGCGGGGACCGCCGAGCGCGGCTCCGTCGAGGCGGTGCGGCGCGCCGCCCAGGTCTCCGGCGGCGAGGCCCACCCCATCTACGCGCCCATGCTCCTGCCCGACCCGGCGACGGCGGCGGCGCTGCGCAGCCAGACCGGCATCGCGCGGGCCTTCGACTACTTCGACAAGGTGACGGTCGCCTGTGTGTCCATCGGCTCCTGGGAGCCGGGCATCTCGACCGTGCACGACATGCTCTCCGACGAGGAGCGCGCCCACTACGCGTCGCTGGGCGTCGCCGCCGAGATGTCCGCGCACCTCTTCGACTCCGAGGGGCGCCGGGTCGGCCGCGACCTCGGTGAGCGGTGCATCACCGTGGAGGCGGACCGGCTGCGCCGGATCCCGGAGGTCGTCGCGATCGCCGGCGGCCAGCGCAAGGCGGCGGCGATCGGCGCGGTGCTCCGCTCCGGCCTCGTCACCAGCCTGGTGACCGACCGCTCGGCCGCGGACTACCTCCTCACCGAGTTCAGCCCCGGTGCCCGCCCGGCCCTCGACCGGGCAGACCCTGACGGGCGCTGACGGCCGCTGAGGGCCCCGGCGCGGGCACCCCGCCCGCGAGGCGCGGGCAGCCGTGCGGTGGCAGCATCGGGCCATGGTCGTCCGACGGGTCGTACGGGGCGGGACCGCGCTCCTCGCGGGGGTCGTGCTCCTGCTCGGCGGGTGCGCCGGGGGAGAGGTCGGACGGGACGCGCCGCCGTCGCCGCGGCCGTCGCCCGCGGCGAGCCGGAGCGACGGGGCCGCGCTGCCGGTCGTGCGGGTGGCGGACCTGCCGCCCGAGGCGCGGCGGACGCTGGAACTCATCGAGCGGGGCGGCCCCTTCCCGTACGCCAGGGACGGAGCGGTGTTCTCGAACTTCGAGCGGCGGCTGCCCCGTAGGCCCGGCGGGTACTACCGGGAGTACACCGTCCCGACGCCCGGCGAACGCGACCGGGGCGCCCGGCGCATCGTGACCGGCCGGGGCGGGGAGACGTACTACACCGACGACCACTACGAGAGTTTCCGGGAGGTGGCCGGACCATGACCGCGCACCGCGGCACGGGCCACCGGGCCCCCGATCTGTCCCGCCCCGTCCTGCTCGACCTGCACGGCGTCATCGACAAGACGGCCTTCATGAACCGGTGCGTCCGCACCCTGCCGCTCCCCGTCTGGTTCGGGCGCAACTGGGACGCCCTCGCCGACTGCCTCGCGGACATGCGTGAACCCATGGCGATCGTGGTGACCGGCTGGCAGGCTTACGCCGAGGCCCACCCGGACGACTGGACGATCGCGCAGGAGGTCTTCTCCGCCGCCGCCCGCGCGAGCGCCCGGGGCCTCGCGGTCCTCCTCTCGCTCGGCCCTTTGGAGGATCCGACAGGCACCCCCGCGCCAGCCTCGGACGATCCGACCGCACCGTCTCGCACGCCTCCCGTGGGAGAATGAACTACGTGCTTTTTCCCCTGGCTGAAATGCCTAGGGGCCGATCCGAACGACTGGGATGTCAGCACGTGCGTTTCCTCAATGACGTCAAGCCGCCGTACGACCTCACGTACGACGATGTGTTCATGGTGCCGAGCCGCTCGGCCGTCGGTTCCCGCCAGGCCGTGGACCTCTCCTCGCCCGACGGGACCGGTACGACGATCCCGCTGGTCGTCGCCAACATGACCGCCATCGCCGGCCGCCGCATGGCCGAGACCGTCGCCCGCCGCGGCGGCCTGGTCGTCATCCCCCAGGACATCCCGATCGAGGTCGTCACCGACGTCATCGCCTGGGTCAAGTCCCGCCACCACGTGCTCGACACCCCGATCGAGCTGGAGCCCCACCAGACCGTCGCCGACGCGCTCTCGCTGCTGCCGAAGCGGGCGCACAACGCCGGTGTCGTCGTCGACGAGCACCGCCGCCCGATCGGTGTCGTCACCGACGCGGACCTCTCCGGCGTGGACCGCTTCACCCAGCTGTCCGAGGTCATGTCCAAGGACCTGCTGCTGCTGGACGCGGACATCGACCCGCGCGAGGCGTTCAACACCCTCGACCACCACAACCGCCGCTACGCCCCGGCCGTCGACAAGGACGGCAAGCTGGCCGGCATCCTGACCCGCAAGGGCGCGCTGCGCGCGACCCTGTACAGCCCGGCCGTCGACGCCCAGGGCAAGCTGCGCATCGCCGCCGCCGTCGGCATCAACGGCGACGTGGCGGGCAAGGCCAAGCAGCTGCTCGACGCGGGCGTGGACACGCTCGTCATCGACACCGCGCACGGCCACCAGGAGTCGATGATCTCCGCGATCAGGACCGTCCGGGCGCTCGACCCGCAGGTCCCGATCGTCGCCGGCAACATCGTCGCCGCCGAGGGCGTCAAGGACCTCATCGATGCCGGCGCCGACATCATCAAGGTCGGCGTGGGCCCCGGCGCCATGTGCACCACCCGCATGATGACCGGTGTCGGCCGCCCGCAGTTCTCCGCCGTCATGGAGTGCGCCGCCGAGGCGAAGAAGTACGGCAAGCACGTCTGGGCCGACGGCGGTGTCCGCCACCCGCGCGACGTCGCCATGGCGCTCGCCGCCGGCGCGTCCAACGTCATGATCGGCTCCTGGTTCGCCGGCACGTACGAGTCCCCGGGCGACCTCCAGCACGACGCCAACGGCCGTGCGTACAAGGAGTCCTTCGGCATGGCCTCGGCCCGCGCCGTCAAGAACCGGACCTCCGACGAGTCCGCCTACGACCGCGCCCGCAAGGCGCTGTTCGAGGAGGGCATCTCCACCTCGCGCATGTTCCTCGACCCGCAGCGTCCGGGCGTCGAGGACCTGATCGACTCGATCATCGCGGGCGTCCGCTCCTCCTGCACCTACGCCGGCGCGGCCTCGCTCGCCGAGTTCGAGGAGAAGGCCGTCGTCGGCATCCAGTCGGCCGCCGGTTACGCCGAGGGCAAGCCGCTGCACGCCAGCTGGAGCTAGTTCCGCCCACCTCCCCCCGGCGGGGGAGGGCCGAAGGCCCCCGGGAGACCCTCCCGGGGGCCTTCTCGCGCTTCCGGGCGACCGGAAGGCCCCCGGCGGCACCGGCGGATTCCCGGAGCCCCTGAGGTGCCGTGGGGCCCCTCAGCGCCCCGGCGCGTACGGCGCCAGCGCCTCGGCCACCGCCGCCGCGATCCGCGCGTGGCCCGCGTCGTTCGGGTGGAGGCCGTCCGCCAGGTGCTCCTCCCGCAGCAGCGGGCGCCCCGGCAGGACCAGGAGCCGCTCGTCGCCCTCGGCGGCCAGGTCGCGGCCCGCGCGCTCCATCGCCCGGCGCAGCTCCGTCAGCGTGGCCCCGAGGGCGTTGCGCCCGTGCTCCGCCTCCGGGCGCAGCACGGGCGAGACGAGCAGCAGGGGCGCGTCCGGGTGGCCGCGCCGCAGGAGGCCCACGAAGGCCCGCACGGTGGCGTACAGCCACTCCGGCGTCACGGGGGCGGGCGACCAGCAGTTCGTCCCGAAGGCGAGCGTCAGGAGGTCTCCAGGGAGCCGCGCCAGATGCTCGGCCACCGGCAGCTCGCCCCGCGCCCCGCCCGCGTACCCCAGGTTGACCGTGTCGAGCCCGAGCCGCCGCCCCGCGTCGGCGGGCCAGGCGTGCGCCGGGCGGGTCGACCACCAGCCCTCGGTGATCGAGTCGCCGTGGACCAGCCAGCGCGGCCGGGGCGGGGCGGGGGAGAGGGCCCCGCCGACCGCGCGCAGCCCGAGCGGCACCGGCGCCTGCGCCTCCGGTACGTAGACGCAGAAGGTCCCGCCGCCCTCGGGCAGCGAAAGGGTCACCGAGGCCTCCGGCGCCGGCTCCGCGCACACCTCACCGACCGGCCGCCCGTCCCGCCAGAGCGCGAAGCAGTGCCGCAGCGCCGCCAACGGGTCGTCCGGCCCCGGCACCTCCGCCCGGTAGCGCAGCTCCACCGCCCGGGTGCCGGGCGCGGCCCGGAACTCGATCCGCACACCCACCGGCAGCGCCGCCCTGGCCGCCATGTCCCAGGGCCAGCGGGCCAGGTCACCGGGGTCGGCACGCACCGGTCGCGCCCCGTCCAGCCACGCCGTACCGCGCAGGAACGGCCGTACGTCGAGCCACGTCACCGAAAGCCTCCCCTCACCGGTCGCGAAGGCCCGAGGACAACGCGTCCACCCCGTGGGAACAAGGACACCCGGAGACCCTTTCCCGACCCCAATGTGTCGATTCATGCGGGGGCGCGCAATGTTTCCCCGTCCGCGCCCCAACAGCGCAATGATCAGTCGACAGTGCGCAACAACCCTGCATTACGAGTGCGAACCTCCGCCCTTTAGGCTCGTGCCCCGTACCAGGAGTGGCGGCGACCGCCTGCTCGGCGGTTCCCCTTCCCCCGTGGGCTGTGATCACACGCCCCCGTACCGCCGCGGTCGTCCTCGCATTCACAGGCAGCGATAAGGAGCCTCCGCAGTGCTGGACCACGGCGCAGCCCCGCCGGTCGAGGAATCGACCGCCCCCAAGACCTCCGCTCTCAGCGCCCTCGTCCGCCGCAAGCCGGTGGAAGACCTGGTCGCGGAGGGTGGACAGGGTGAAGGTGGAAGCCTCCGCCGCTCACTCTCGATGTGGCAGCTGACGATGATCAGCATCGGTGCCACGCTCGGCACAGGCATTTTCGTCGTCCTCGGCGAAGCCGTCCCCGAGGCCGGCCCGGCGGTCACGCTGGCGTTCGTCTTCGCCGGCCTCACCGCCCTCTTCTCCGCGCTCTCCTACGCCGAGCTGGCCGGGACCATACCGGTCGCCGGTTCCTCCTACTCGTACGCGTACGCAACGATGGGTGAACTCGTCGCGTGGGTGTGCGGCTGGTGTCTGATGCTGGAGTACGGCGTCTCGGTCGCCGCCGTCGCGGTCGGCTGGGGCGACTACCTCAACGAGCTGCTCGACGGCACGATCGGTGTCACCCTCCCCGAGGCGCTCAGCGCGCCCCCCGGTGACGGCGGCGTGTTCAACCTGCCCGCGCTGATCGTGGTCGTCCTGGCCATGCTGTTCCTGCTCGGCGGCGCCCGCGAGTCGGCCCGCGCGAACACCATCATGGTGGGCGTGAAGATCGCCGCCCTGGTGCTCTTCTGCGCCGTCGGCTTCATGGGCTTCAAGTCGGGCAACTACGCCGACTTCATGCCGCTCGGCATCGGCAGCGTCGGCGCCGCCGGAGCCATCCTCTTCTTCTCCTACATCGGCTTCGACGCCGCCTCCACCGCGGGTGAGGAGGCCAAGAACCCCAAGCGGGACCTGCCGCGGGCGATCATGCTGTCGCTGGTCGTCGTGACCGCGCTGTACGTGCTGGTCGCGGCCGTCGCCGTCGGCGCCTGGGACTGGAAGAAGTTCGCGGGCTCCGAGGCCTCGCTGGCCGCGATCATGAACGACGTCACGGGCCAGAGCTTCTGGGGCACCCTGCTCGCCGCCGGCGCCGTCATCTCCATCGCCAGCGTCGTCCTCACCGTGCTCTACGGCCAGACCCGCATCCTCTTCGCGATGTCCCGCGACGGCCTGGTGCCCAAGGTCTTCGGCAAGGTCGACGCCCGCACCGGCACCCCGCGCGTCAACACCCTGATCGTCTCGCTGCTGTGCGGCGTCCTCGCCGCCGTCGTCCCGCTCGGCGAGCTGGTCAACGCCACCAGCATCGGCACGCTCTTCGCGTTCGCCCTGGTCAACGTCGCCGTCGTCGTGCTCCGCCACACCCGCAAGGACATGGAGCGCTCCTTCAAGGTGCCGTTCGGGCCGGTCTTCCCCGTCCTCGGCTTCCTGTGCTGCGGCTACAGCATGTACAGCCTCGACCTGATCACCTGGGTGTACTTCGGTGCCTGGATGGCAGCCGGTCTCGTGTTCTACTTCCTGTACGGCATGCGCCGCTCCCGACTGGCCGCGGCCCCGTCCCCGGCAGAGGCCCCCGCAGAGAAGTGATCCACCCGTAGTGCGACTGAACGACCTCGACGAACGCATCGTCCACGCCCTCGCGGAAGACGCCCGCCGCAGCTACGCCGACATCGGCTCGCTCGTCGGGCTCTCCGCCCCCGCCGTGAAGCGGCGCGTGGACCGGCTCCGGGCCGAGGGTGCCATCACCGGCTTCACCGTCCGGGTGGACCCGGCGGCGCTCGGCTGGGAGACGGAGGGGTTCGTCGAGATCTACTGCCGCCACAACACCTCGCCGGACGACATCCGGCGCGGCCTGGAGCGGTATCCGGAGGTGGTGTCCGCGTCGACCGTCACCGGTGACGCGGACGCCGTCGTGCAGGTCTTCGCCTCCGACATGCGCCACTTCGAGCGGGTCCTGGAGCGGATCGCGGGTGAGCCGTTCGTGGAGCGCACCAAGTCGGTCCTGGTGCTCTCGCCGCTGCTGCGGCGCTTCTCCTCGGGCTCGCCCGCGTAGGCCCGGCACCCGCGGAGGCGCGAGAGGGACCACCCCCCGTGGGGCGGTCCCTCTTCTCGTGCGGCCGGGCGGACCGGGGGCCAGGGGGACGCGGCGGCCGCCGTCCCCGCCGTACCCCGGCGTCACGCCCGGGAACGCTCCGCACCAGCCGTGCGGCGGGCCCCGCCACGCCCCCGGTCGGAGCCGTACGTCACACCCCCGCGCCGCGCGCAACGAATCACCGCCGGACCGGCGGATCGCGCAACGGTTCGACGGTCGGTCCGCAACGGTCCCGCCTTGTCCCGGCGGAGCGCGAAACCGTACCGTTTTTGACGTCTTCCCCCTCAACTCCGACCCCCCGAGGATCGCCCATGGCCGCGCTGCGCATCGCCCTGCTCCAGAGTTCCGGTGAGCTCGGTGACGTGGCCGCCAACCTGAAGATCCTCGACGAGGCCGCGGCCCGCGCCGCGGCGGCCGGAGCGGGTCTGCTGCTCGCCCCCGAGCTCTTCCTGACCGGCTACGCCATCGGCCCCGACCTCGCGGGGCTCGCGGAGCCGTCCGACGGCCCCTCCGCCCGCGCGGTCGCGGACATCGCCGCCCGCCACGGCCTCGCCGTCGGCTACGGCTATCCGGAGCGCGACACCGAGCGGCACGGCGTGCTGTACAACTCCGCCCAGGTCTTCGGCGCCGACGGCGCGGTCCTCGCGCACTACCGCAAGACCCACCTCTTCGGCGACTTCGAGGCGAAGTGGTTCACGCCCGGCGCCGACGGCCTCGTCCAGACGCGGCTCGGCGGCCTCACCGTCGGCCTGATGATCTGCTACGACGTCGAGTTCCCCGAGAACGTACGGGCGCAGGCGCTGGCCGGCACGGACCTCCTCCTCGTCCCGACCGCGCTCATGCACCCCGCCGAGATCGTGCCCGAGTCCGTGATCCCCGTCCGCGCCTTCGAGAACCAGCTGTACATCGCGTACGCCAACCGGACCGGCCCCGAGGGCGACTTCGAGTTCGTCGGTCTGTCCACGCTGGCCGGCCCCGACGGCACCGCCCGGGCCCGCGCCGGGCGCGGCGAGGACCTCGTGTTCGGCGACGTCGATCCCGACTTCCTGGCGGCCTCACGCAAGGACAACCCCTACCTCCGCGACCGGCGCCCCGGCCTCTACGGCTCCCTGGTCTGAGCCGCCCCACCCTCCCCGCCCCACCCGTTTTCCGTGCAAGGAGTCCGTACCCCATGACGTCCACGGTGCCCACCGCCGTCCAGCACACCGACGCGCAGCCGCCGATCACCATGTTCGGTCCGGACTTCCCGTACGCCTACGACGACTTCCTGGCCCACCCGGCCGGCCTCGGCCAGATACCCGCCACCGAGCACGGCACCGAGGTCGCCGTCATCGGCGGCGGCCTGTCCGGCGTCATCGCCGCGTACGAGCTGATGAAGATGGGCCTCAAGCCCGTCGTCTACGAGGCCGACCAGATCGGCGGCCGGCTGCGCACCGTCGGCTTCGACGGCCCGGAGACCGAGGGTCTGACCGCGGAGATGGGCGCCATGCGCTTCCCGCCGTCCTCCACCGCCCTCCAGCACTACATCGACCTGGTGGGCCTGGAGACCCGGCCCTTCCCGAACCCGCTGGCCGAGTCCACCCCCTCGACCGTCGTGGACCTCAAGGGCGAGACCCACTACGCCGAGACCATCGACGACCTGCCGCAGGTCTACCGGGACGTCGCCGCCGCCTGGGCGAAGTGCCTGGACGAGGGCGCCGACTTCTCCGACATGAACCGCGCGATGCGCGAGCGCGACGTCCCGCGCATCCGCGAGATCTGGGCCAAGCTGGTCGAGAAGCTCGACAACCAGACGTTCTACGGCTTCCTGTGCGAGTCGGAGGCCTTCAAGTCCTTCCGGCACCGCGAGATCTTCGGCCAGGTCGGCTTCGGCACCGGCGGCTGGGACACCGACTTCCCGAACTCCATCCTGGAGATCCTCCGCGTCGTCTACACCGAGGCGGACGACCACCACCGCGGCATCGTCGGCGGCTCCCAGCAGCTGCCGCTGCGCCTGTGGGAGCGCGAGCCGGAGAAGATCGTCCACTGGGCGCAGGGCACGTCCCTCAAGTCCCTGCACGAGGGCGACCCGCGCCCCGCCGTGACCCGGCTGACCCGCGCCGCCGGCAACCGGATCACCGTCACCGACGCCTCCGGCGACATCCGCACCTACCAGGCGGCGATCTTCACCGCCCAGTCGTGGATGCTGCTGTCCAAGATCGCGTGTGACGACTCGCTCTTCCCGATCGACCACTGGACGGCGATCGAGCGCACCCACTACATGGAGAGCTCCAAGCTGTTCGTGCCGGTGGACCGGCCGTTCTGGCTGGACAAGGACGAGGAGACCGGCCGGGACGTCATGTCGATGACGCTCACCGACCGGATGACCCGTGGCACGTACCTCCTGGACGACGGCCCGGACAAGCCGGCCGTCATCTGCCTCTCGTACACCTGGTGCGACGACAGCCTGAAGTGGCTGCCGCTCTCCGCGCAGGAGCGGATGGAGGTCATGCTGAAGTCGCTCGGCGAGATCTACCCGAAGGTCGACATCCGCAAGCACATCATCGGCAACCCGGTGACCGTGTCCTGGGAGAACGAGCCCTACTTCATGGGCGCGTTCAAGGCCAACCTGCCGGGCCACTACCGCTACCAGCGCCGCCTGTTCACCCACTTCATGCAGGACCGGCTGCCCGAGGACAAGCGGGGCATCTTCCTCGCCGGCGACGACATCTCCTGGACGGCCGGCTGGGCCGAGGGCGCGGTGCAGACGGCGCTCAACGCGGTGTGGGGCGTGATGCACCACTTCGGCGGAGCGACCGACGCCACCAACCCGGGCCCGGGCGACGTGTACGACGAGATCGCCCCGGTCGAGCTCCCGGAGGACTGATCCCGGCGGGGTTCAGGGCCCGGCCAGGGGGGTGAGCAGCATCCGCCCCACCAGGCCCACCGAGCGGTCGAGGCGTTCCGTGAACTCCTCGGCCAGCTCGGGCAGGCCGCGCAGCTGCCACAGCGAGCGCGCGGCCAGCCAGGCCCCCTCCCGGGCCCGGTCCAGGCTCCAGCAGCCGAGCAGATGCGTCAGCGGGTCCGCGATCTCCAGGAGGTCCGGGCCCGGCATCAGTTCCTCCCGGATGCGTTCCTCCAGGAGCACCAGGACGTCACCGACCCGGCCGAACTCGTCCTCCAGGTCGGCGGGCGCGCACTGAAGGTCCCGGCAGCTGTCCACGACGGCGAGGGCCAGGTCGTGCCCGACGTGTGCGTTGATCCCGGCGAGGGCGAACTGGAGCGGCCGCACTCCGGGATGCCGCCGGTAGTGGAAGAGGGGCCGCCAGCAGGCGGGCGCGGGCGTCCCGGTGGCGACGGCGTCCACCGCCGCGAGGTAGCGCTCCGCGAACCGCACGTCGAGGGTGGCGGCGGCCCGCCGGTCGTCGAAGGTGCCTGCCTCGATGGCGTGGCCGATCTCCTCGGTGACGGTGAGGTAGACCCGGTTGAAGACGGCGACCCCGTCGGAGGGGTGCCAGGTGGAGCGGAGCTCCCGCATCCGGTCCACCACGGGGTCGACCGCCACGAACTGCCCGATCCGCTCTGCCGTCCACTGGGTCTGCGCCATGGGGGCAGGCTCCCAGCGGCGGGCCCAGGAGGGAACCTCTCCGGGCCCGGCTTCGCCGGAACGGGCGAATCACTCAGTTCTTCGACGCGTCGTCCGCGCTCTTCTCGTAAGAGCTGGTCCCCGAGTCGAGGAGCGGCTCCTGCTCCTTCATGTGGGCCGGGGCGAAGGCCCGCAGTACGTGGTAGCCGGTGATGACGACCAGGGTGCCGAGCGCGATGCCGCCGAGCTCGAAGGTGTCGGTGAAGGTCAGCTTGACGCCGCCGACGCCGATGATGATGCCGGCGGCGGCCGGGACCAGGTTGAGCGGGTTGCGCAGGTCCACCTTGGCGTTGATCCAGATCTGGGCGCCGAGCAGGCCGATCATGCCGTAGAGGATGACGGTGATGCCGCCGAGGACGCCTCCGGGGATGGCGGCGACGACCGCGCCGAACTTCGGGCAGAGGCCGAAGAGGAGCGCGAAGCCGGCCGCGGCCCAGTAGGCGGCGGTCGAGTAGACGCGGGTGGCGGCCATGACGCCGATGTTCTCGGAGTACGTGGTGTTCGGCGGGCCACCCACGGCCGTGGAGAGCATCGAGGCGGCGCCGTCGGCGGCGATGGCGGTGCCGAGCTTGTCGTCGAGCGGGTCGCCGGTCATCTCGCCGACCGCCTTGACGTGGCCGGCGTTCTCCGCCACGAGGGCGATGACGACGGGCAGCGCGACGAGGATCGCTGACCACTCGAAGCTCGGGCCGTGCAGCGACGGCAGGCCGATCCAGTCGGCCCTGGCGACGCCGGAGAGGTCGAGCCGCCAGTGGTCGGTGACCTGGCCGCCCGGCGACATCGAGTGGATCTTGTCGAACACGAGGTCGAACACCCATGAGATCGCGTAACCGAAGACCAGGCCGAGGAAGATCGCGATACGGGACCAGAAACCGCGCAGGCAGACCACGGCCAGACCGGTGAACAGCATCACCAGCAGGGCCGTCCACTGGTCCTGCGGCCAGTAGGTGGCGGCGGTGACCGGGGCCAGGTTGAAGCCGATCAGCATGACGACCGCGCCGGTCACGATCGGGGGCATCGCCGCGTGGATGATCCGCGCGCCGAACTTCCGCACCGCGAGGCCCACCAGGAACAGCACGGCGCCGACCACGAGGACGGCGCCGGTCACGGTGGCGCTGCTGCCGCCCGAGGCCCGGATCGCGGCCGCGACCCCCACGAAGGAGAGCGAGCAGCCCAGGTACGACGGCACGGTGCCGCGGGTGGCGAGCAGGAAGACGACGGTCGCGACGCCCGACATCATGATCGCGAGGTTCGGGTCCAGGCCCATGAGGACCGGCGCGACGAACGACGCCCCGAACATCGCCACCACGTGCTGGGCGCCGAGTCCGGCCGTACGGGGCCAGGAGAGCCGCTCGTCCGGCCGGACGACGGCTCCGGGAGCGGGTGTCCTCCCGTCGCCGTGCAGGGTCCAGCGCACGCCGAGGTCCATGGGGTCGCTCCAGTTCTCCGGTTCCGGCGGCCACGTCAGGGCCGCAAAAGATCAGCCATATGGTATGCGCCACCGCCGGGGGAGAGCCGCGTCCGCGTCGCTCAGGGAGCGGTGCTCCGGGCCGGGCTGTTCCCGCCCGAAGGGGCCGCCGCCGTACCGCGCCGCCGGCCCAGCACGCCCGCACCGGCCACCAGCCCCAGGCAGAGCACGGTGACCAGGCCGAAGGAGGCGACGAGCGAGGTCGCGTCCGCGATGCCGCCGATCGCCGAGGGGGCGATGAGCCCGGAGGTGTACGTGATGGTGGCGACACCCGCGATGGCCTGGCTCGGGTTCGGCCCGCTGCGGGCGGCGGCGGCGAAGGCCAGCGGGACCACGACGGCGACCCCGAGGCCCATCAGTCCGAATCCGGCCATCGCGACGGCGGCGTGCGGGGCGAGGACGACGAGGACCCCGCCCAGGGTGGCGGCGGCGCCCCCGACCCGTACGGTACGGACCGCGCCGAAGCGGT
The DNA here is from genome assembly GCF_040302405.1 of Streptomyces sp. NPDC126503. Classification (NCBI taxonomy): domain Bacteria; kingdom Bacillati; phylum Actinomycetota; class Actinomycetes; order Kitasatosporales; family Streptomycetaceae; genus Streptomyces; species Streptomyces sp. NPDC126503. Next base: position 2,161 of record NZ_JBEORS010000017.1, on the reverse strand, counting down.
CCACGACGCGGTCACCGACCAGCCGGGCCACCGCCATGGTCAGGGCGAAGGCGGTCGTGGAGGCGGCCGCGAGCCCGGCCGAGCTGCCCAGCTCGTCACGGAGGTACACGGCCGACCAGTCGAGGCTGGCGCCCTCCGCGAAGACACCGCAGAAGCCGATGGCCCCGATGACGAGGGCGGACTTCGGCGGCAGCGCGAACCGCGGCGGCGGCTCCTCGTCGGCGGCGCTGCGCAGGTCGAGCACGCCCTGGCAGAAGAGGAGGCCGAGCGCGGTGAGGGCGAGCGCGGCGAGGAGGTGGTGGATCCGGGCGTCGCCGCCGAGGTGCGCGGCGACGGTGCCGGCGGCCGAGCCGACGAGGGCGCCCACGCTCCACATGCCGTGCAGGCTGGACATGATCGACCGGCCGAGCCGGTTCTCGGTCTCCACGCCGAGCGCGTTCATCGCCACGTCGGACATGCCGGAGGTGGCCCCGTACACGAAGAGGGCCGCGCACAGGCCCCAGACGTTGGGGGCGAGGGACGGCAGGGTCAGGGACATCGTCCACAGGGCGAGCAGCGCGCGCAGGGCGGTTCGGGCGCCCAGGCGGTGGGCGACGGCCCCGGCCAGCGGCATCGCGAGCGAGGCGCCGAGGGCGGGGAAGGCGAGCGCGAGGCCCAGCTGCCCCGCGCTCACGCCCGCGTGCTCCTGGATCCAGGGGATGCGCGTCGCAAAACTGCCGGTGACCGCGCCGTGGACGCAGAAGACGGCGGCGACGGCGAAGCGCGCCCGTCGCAGGCGTTCGGTGCTGAGGACGGTCCCGTCCGTCGTCATGTGTCCCTCCCTGGGCGGTGGTGGGGCTGCCGGAGCCCTGGCCGCGTAAACTATCAGGAACCCTGCCTGATAAATAGTCCGCATGCCGGGCCGGTGACCTCCGGCCCCCGTGACGAGTCTGAGAGGATCGCCGCATGGCCGCATCCCCGAGCACCGCGCGGGCCATCAACGACCGCCACGCCCTGCGACTGCTTCAGGACGAGGGCCCGTTGACGGCCGCTCAGCTCAAGACGCTCACCGGACTCTCCCGGCCGACCGTCGCCGATCTGGTCGAGCGGCTCCGGGGCTCCGGCCTGGTCCACGTCGTCGGCGAGGCCGGCGCCGAGCGCCGCGGCCCCAACGCCAAGCTGTACGGCATCGTCGCCGACCGGGCCCACCTCGCCGCGCTCGACGTGCGCACCCACTCCGTCTCCGTCACCGTCGCCGACCTGCTCGGCGCGACGCTCGCCGAGGCCTCCGCGCCCGTCGGTGAGGACGGTGGCACCGGGCCCGCCGTCGAGAAGGCCGTCGCCCTCCTGGAGCGGACCGCGAAGGAGGCGGGCGCCGACCGGCTGCACACCCTCACGGTCGGCGCCCCCGGCCTCGTCGACCCGGCCGGCGGCGAGCTGCGCGACTCCGCGAAACTGCCCGCCTGGCACCGCCGGCTCATCGGTGTCCTGCAGGAGCGGCTTCCCGCCCGCGTCCTCGTCGAGAACGAGACCAACCTCGCCGCCGTCGCGGAACTGCGCGCCGGCGCGGCCCGTGACCGCGAGGACTTCGTCCTGCTCTGGCTCGGCCAGGGCGTCGGCGCGGCCGTCGTCCTCGGCGGCCGGCTGCGCCGGGGGGCCTCCGGCGGCGCCGGCGAGATCGGCTTCCTGCCGGTGCCCGGCACCTCCGGGCTGCCCTCCGCGACCGGCTGCGACGGCGGCTTCCACGAGCTGGCCTGCCTCGCCGCCGTGGAAGCCCTGGCCCTCGACCACGGACTGGACCCGGCGAGCGCGCTCGCCTCCGGACACGGCCCCTTCCTCGGCGCCCTCGCCCGCCGGCTCGCCCTCGGCGCGGCCGCCGTGGCCTCCGTCCTGGACCCCGGCTGCGTGGTCCTCGCCGGAGACACGGGTCACCGGGGCGGCGCCGCGCTCGCCGCCCGGGTCGAAGCCGAACTCGCCCTCCTCTCCCCGCTGCAAACCGAGGTCCGCGCCACGACCCTCGGCGACACGGCGGTTCTGCGCGGCGCGCTGCTGGTGTCCCGGGACGCGGCCCAGGACGAGCTGTTCCCCTAGGTGTATTGATCACGAGCGTTGTTAACGCCGACTGGTCTTGATCATGGCGAAGACCTCCGGTGTGGTGGAGGTGTCTAGGCTTCACCGCACA